>NZ_DAIOIA010000112.1:0-4936 GCF_036744435.1 Propioniciclava sp.
CGTCACCACCTCGACGACGACCACCACGACGACCCTTCCGTCGACGGAGACCACGCAGCAGGTCTGACGCGGTCCATCGCGGATCAGGTGTCACCCATGGAATCGTCACGCCTCGACGAGGCGCTCGCTGGCCGGTTGAAGGAACTCACCCAGGCGCGCCACGCGCCGGCTCAGTCCGAGGTCACGCACACCGAGGTGGCGCCCCGCCTGCTCACGATCGGCTTGGCGACCTACGACGACTTCGACGGCGCCTACTTCACGGTCACGTCCTTGCTGCTGCACCACCCCGACGCGATGGAGCGGTGCGAGGTGCTCATCCTCGACAACCATCCCGAGGGCGTCGAGGCCGAGCCGCTGCGGCGGCTCGCGGAGGAGTACGCGGACCCGCCGGTCCGCTACGTGCCCTACACGGAAGTGCGCTCCACGGCCGTGCGGGATGCGCTGTTCTCGCTGTCCCGCACCCCGTGGGTGCTCGTGCTGGACAGCCACGTCCTCTTGGCCCCCGGCGCCCTGGACGCCCTGCTGGCGTTCATCGACGCGCATCCCGACAGCGCGGATCTGGTCCAGGGCCCCCTGACCACGGCCACGGGCACGATCATCTCGACGCAGATGAACCCCGGCTTCCGCCAGGGCATGTTCGGCGTCTGGGGCATCGACGACCGGGGACGTGAGCCGGGCGGAGAGCCCTTCGACATCCCTCCCAGGGGCTGGCCCTGTTCGCCATGGCGCGCGCCCACTGGCCCGGGATCAACCCCCGCTTCATGGGGTTCGGCGGCGAAGAGGGCTACGTCCATGCGTTGGTGCGCCGCCAGGGTGGCCGGACGCTGTGCCTACCCGATCTGCGGTGGCACCACCGGTTCCCCCGCCCGCGCGGCGTCCCCTACCGACTCAACCACCACGACCGGATCAACAACTATCTGGCAGCGTGGCGCGAACTCGGGTGGGACCTGCGCCCGGTGCACCGGCACTTCACCGAACTACTCGGCGACACCGCCTACGACGCCCTGCGCGTCCAGGTGGAGGAGCGCCTCGACCACCCCGGCCTGCGCTTCGACGGCGTATGCGTGTGCAGCGACGACGACCGCGTCGGCCCGTGGCGCAACGCCTTGGCGAAACTCGACGAGCACGGCCTGGCGGTGCGCCGCATCCCCATGCCCCGCGGCGAAGAGGGGCAGGACTGGTGGACTGAGGGACGCCGCGCTGCGGCCCAGGTGGCGCAGGTGCGTCACTGGCGGTCGGTGGTGGTGCTGGATGAGGCCCTGCCGCTCTCGGCGGACGTCTTCTACCGGCTGGCCGACCTGGCCGCCCGCATGCCCGGCCGCGTCGTGTGGGGAACGGTCAACGAACGCCCACTGGCCGCCATCGTCACCCCCGGGGCCACCGGCCAGAGCGCCGCGGCGTCCCTGCTGGGCGAACCCGACGAACGGGTCGCCCTGGACGCCTGGCTGACCGCGGCCGAGGCCCCGCTCCCGGTCGCCGGCTGGAGCATCATTCCACCAGCAGCGCTCCCCACCTGGGAACCCAGCTACCGCGCCTGGGCCAGCATCGGGATGGGGACGACGATGCACCGCCTCGGTCCCGTGCCCTGTCTTCCTCCTGAGACGGCCTACCTCTCGGGCTGGGCGCGGGCCCTGCGCGAGCCCGCGGCCCTCGACGGTCCCGTGATCCTCCTCCGCAGCGGCGTCCACGCCTCCCGGGATCTCGGCGCGCTCCTGCGGGCTGCCCTGTCCGATCTGCGGGATCGGCCGTGGGATGTGCTGTCCCTGGCGGCCAGCGAGGTCGAGACGCCCGCCTTCCCGGGCTCGCTCGTGGGCCGGACGTCCCGCCCGGCCAGCCTCGCGGTCGTCGTCCACCCGGACGCCCGCGAGCGCCTGCTGGGGGCGCTTCCCGACGTCGACGACCTCGACGCCTGGGACGCCTGGGACGACGCCGACGCGGACGCCTGGCTCGCCGAGCTGGCCGCCCAGGCTGGCCTGGCGACGTACGCGCTCGTCGCCCCCGCACTGGCCCCGGCACAGCCCCGGCCCACCGACGAACTCCCTTACGCAGGCAGGTTCAGGAGACAACCATGACGTACACCCGCAACGCCGCATTCGAAGTCAACGACCTCGACGACGGCGTGGTCCTCTTCGACGCCGGTCAGCAGGTCCTGCATCATCTCAACGGGCCGGCCACCCTGGTCTGGGAACTCGTGGAGGGGCGCGATTTCGAGACGGTCACCGACGCTGTCGCCCGCGTCCTCGAGGTGGACACAGCCCAGGCCGCCGACATCACCACGCGGGCACTCGACCAGTTCCGCGCGATCGGTGCCATCGCCGGGTGAGGACTGCGCGCAGCGACTACCTGTGGCTGGCGGTGACGGTGACCGCACCGCAGGGCGATCCTCTGTGGCTGCTGGACCACTCGTTGCGGTCGCCGTTTCCCGCCGAGGATGCGCTGGCGTTCACCGCGCTGCCCGGCAACGGACTCCGGATCGCGGGCGGGGGCGTCGATCAGACGCTCCGGTTCCGCTCCCCGCTGGCGCGGGCGGAGCAGGCGTACGGGCACACGCACAACGCGCTGATGGATCGGGCGCGCGAACGCGGATGGGTCCGGCCCCATGCCGCCCAGGTCGATCGTGGTGGGCGGCGCATCCTGATCGCCGGGCGTTCCGGGGCGGGCAAGACCACGCTGGCGATCCGGTGGGCGGCGCGCGGCGCGACGATCGGTTCCGATGAGGGCGTCCTGATCCGGGGCGGCCTGTGCGTGGGGCTGCCGCGTCGCCTGCACCTGAAGCACTCCTCGCGGGAGTCGCTGCCCGGGCCAGCCCGCGACACCGCCGCCGTGCTGGACTACGACCCTCCGGTCACGGCTGTCGACCCGGGCGCATTGTTCGCGGTGCCGCCGCCGGTGGCGCCACGCGCCCCCGATCTGCTCGTGCTGCTGGCTCCCGGCGAGGGCGCCCCCACCCTCAGCGATGCTTCGCCGTTTCAGGTGGTCGCCGAACTCGGCACCGAGGCCGCTTCCTTGTCGCTCGACCGGGCGGCGCTCGTCGGCGAACTGGCGCGGCTCCAGCGCACCACCCGCTGCGTGACGCTCACCGGGCACGCCGACGAGTCGACCCTGGACGCGCTCGATGCCCTCTCGTGACCCCGCGACCCGGCTGGTGGGGTTCCTGCGCGATCCGGCGTCCGGCGGGGAACTGAGCCCTGCGGTGACGGGCCTCGCGGAGGACCTGCGCATCCTCTCCGACCTGGGGCGGCGGCTGACGCGGACCCGCGGGGATTCGATCCCTGAGGGGCTGGCCGTGCACCTGTCGGGACGCGGCGCCGACGTGTCCCCGGATGCCGCGGCCGAGGTGGCCTACCGGCTCGCCCAACGCCGGGCCCGGGACCTGTCGGACCAGCTCGCCGCTGTGTGCGCACACCTGGACGCCGCGGGCATCACCGCGATCCCGCTGAAGGGGGCGGCCCTGCTGGAGCACGGCGACGCCGACGGCCGCACCATGACCGACCTCGACGTGATCATCCGCCCGGCCGCCCGGGTGGGCGACGCGCACGCGGTGCTGGTGTCCCTGGGCTACCGGGACGCCTCCGCGCAGGAGTATCAGTCGGTCACCGTCCTGCCGGATCAGCACCAGCTCACGCCGCTGGTCAAGGACGGGCGTGCGGGTTCGATCGAGCTTCACCGCAGCGTTCTGCAGTCCGAGTTCGATCCGCTGCTCCCGGAGCATCTGCTGCTCGCCAACCTGGCCGACACTCCCAGCGGGCCTCGGTTCACGCCGTTCCTGTCGTGCCTGCACGCCATCATCCACGCGCTGATCGTGGACAACCAGTACCGGTTGCTCGTCCCGCCGCTGCGGGCGGCTCTGGACGTGCAGCGGCTTCGCAACCAGGACGCGCAGGTGCTGGATCGGCTGCGGGAGCACGCGGCCCGCGCCGACCCGGAGGTGCGCCGGGCCATCGCCGCCGTCCTGCTCGTCGTCGACGACCTCGACGGGTCGCGCGGCCTGCATGGTGCCCGGGCCCTCTGGTGGTGGTGGCGCGTCCGTACGCTCAGCGCGCATCCTGGACTGCGGCGGGCGTTCGGCGGCGGAGCGATGGCGTCCTTCGCGCTGCGGCGCGAGCGCATGGAGGCCCGGGTCGGGCACCCGCTGGGTCCCGTCCGCCTGCTGTGGGCGCGGTGCGTGTTTCTCGTGCAGCGCACGCGGCAGTTCCTCTCCAGCGGCCGCTGACCCGGCATCGGGCTCGGCCCCGGTGGAGGACCGGTCAGATCCCTGCCAGGAACTCCAGGACGCATCCGGTGATGGTGGCCTCGGCGTCGGCGCGGGAGACAGTCGGGACGCCGTCGCCGGATTGGGGGCCGTACCGACCGAAGAAGGAATGCACGGCGCCCGGGACGACGACCTCGCGGCTACCGGAGGGGAGCAGAGCCATTCCGGCGGTGACCTTGGCGGCGTCCGCGACGCCGTCGTGTTCGGCGCGCAGGCTCAGCGCGCGCAAGGAGGCGCCGGTGAGGTCGGCGCCGTCGGGCGGATAGGACGCCTGAAGGATGAGGCCCGCGGCGGGCTGACGTCCGGCGCGGAGTTCGTCGGCGAGGTACTGGGCGGCCATCGCCCCGCCCAGAGAATGCCCCGCAAGCACGACCTGCTGACCCGCCCCGTAACGCTCGATGAGGGCGGTCGCGCGGCCCGAGTCCGTCACGGCTAGGTCGAATGCGAACTCCGGGATGACCGTCGTGTAGCCGTGGGTCGCCAGGACGCGGGCCTGCCACTCGTAGGCCTGCGGGCGGACCAGGCCGCCCGGATAGAACACGACCAGGACGTCGCGGGACGGCGTCCCCGCGGGCGGGCGCACCACGATCACCGGGCCGGACGCGTCCTCCAGGGTGGGCGTCACGGTTGCCGTGGCAGCGTCGCTGATCGCGTCCTGACCCAGCACCAGCGGCGGACGCACCA
>NZ_DAIOIA010000112.1:5036-9709 GCF_036744435.1 Propioniciclava sp.
CGTCGCCCGCGTCAGTCGAGCTGACGCCGGGCTGCGCCCTTGTCGGCGGACAACGCCAGCGAGGCGTAGATCTTCAGCGCATTGCTGACCACGCGCTCCCGGTTGACCGGCTTCCAGCCGCGCTCGTCCTGCTCGGCGCGGCGGGCCGCCAGCTCCTCCTCAGACAGTTCCACGTTGATGGAACGATCCGGGATCGAGATCGAGATGATGTCGCCGTCGCGGATCAGGCCGATCGCGCCGCCCGCGGCCGCCTCCGGGCTGATGTGGCCCAGCGACAAGCCCGAGGACCCGCCCGAGAACCGGCCGTCGGTGATCAGCGCGCACTTGGGGCCCAGCTTCATGCCCTTGAGGTAGGAGGTCGGGTACAGCATCTCCTGCATGCCCGGCCCGCCCTTGGGGCCCTCGTAGCGGACGACCACCACGTCACCGGCGACGATCTTCCCGCCGAGGATCATCTCGACGGCCTCGTCCTGGCTCTCGGCGACCTTCGCCGGACCCGAGAACACCCACTGATGTTCCGGGACGCCCGCCGTCTTCACGATCGCGCCGTCCACGGCGATGTTGCCCTTCAACACGCCCAGGCCGCCGTCGACGGTGTAGGCGTGCTCGATGTCGCGGATGCAGCCACCCTCGGCGTCCAGATCCAGATCGGCCCACCGGTTCTTCGACGAGAACGCCTCCGTGGTGCGGACGCCGCCGGGAGCCGCGAACCACAGGTCGGCCGACTCGGCGGTGGCGTGCCCGCCGCGGATGTCCCAGGCGTCCAGCCAGGTGTCCAGCGAGGGCGCGTGCACGGAGTGCACGTCCTCATCCAGCAGCCCGCCGCGGCGCAGCTCGCCCAGGATGGCGGGCATGCCGCCCGCCCGGTGGACGTCCTCCATGTAGTAGTTCGTCGTGTTCGGCGCCACCTTGCACAGGCAAGGCGTGGTGCGGGAGAGGGCGTCGATGTCGTCCATGGTGAAGTCGACCTCGGCCTCGCGCGCCGCCGCCAGGATGTGCAGCACCGTGTTCGTGGAGCCGCCCATCGCCACGTCCAGGCGCATCGCGTTGCTGAACGCCGCCTTGGTGGCAATCGAGCGCGGCAGCACCGAATCGTCGTCGTCCTCGTAGTACCGCTTCGCCAGCCGGACGGCCAGGCGTCCGGCCTCCTCGAACAGGCCCTTGCGGGCGGACGCCGTCGCCAGCGTCGACCCGTTGCCCGGCAAGGAGAGCCCCAGCGCCTCGGTGAGGCAGTTCATCGAGTTCGCGGTGAACATGCCCGAACACGAACCGCACGTCGGGCAGGCGTTCTGCTCGATGGCCATGATCTCCTCGTCGTCCACCTCCGAGTCGACGGCCTTGATCATGGCGTCGATCAGATCCAGCCGCACCGACCCGCCCTCATCGGGGGCGCCGGAGACGACGCGGTCGCCGAGCATCCGGCCCGCCTCCATGGGCCCGCCGGAGACGAACACGGTCGGGATGTTGAGCCGCAGCGCCGCCAGCAGCATGCCGGGCGTGATCTTGTCGCAGTTGCTGATGCAGATCAGGGCGTCCGCCTGGTGCGCGTTCACCATGTACTCCAGCGAGTCGGCGATGACCTCACGGCTCGGCAGCGAGTACAGCATCCCCGAGTGGCCCATCGCGATGCCGTCGTCGACGGCGATCGAGTTGAACTCGCGGCCCACGCCGCCCGCCTCGGCGACCGCGCCCGCGACGAGCTGGCCCATGTCCTTGAGGTGGACGTGCCCGGGGACGAACTGTGTGAAGCTGTTCGCGATCGCGACGATCGGCTTCCCGAAATCACTCTCGGTCATGCCGGTGGCGCGCCACAGTGCGCGGGCACCAGCCATGTTGCGGCCGTGCGTCGTGGTACGGGATCGGAGCTGACCCATGCTGAAACCTCCTGGAACTGATCCCTCACAGACTAGTCCGGACGCCGAAGCGCCGCCGTCCGCGTCCGGGCTAGTCGCGCCGCGTGGCCGGGGTGATCCAGATCGTGATGGCGCAGCGCACCGACATGACCCCGGCCGCGTCCACCAAAGACACCGGCACCACGACCTCGACGCCGGAGGTGATCCCCGCGAACTCGGGCAGCGGGTCCAGCACGGCGGTGGCCGTCAGCCCGCCCGTCGTCTTGGCGAGATAGCGGGCGTCCATCGCCTTGGGGATCCAGCGATGGGTCGTGGGCACGGACGCCTCGGCGAGCATCCCCATCGCCACCTCCGCCAGGTTGCAGGCGGCGATCGCGTGGAAGGTGCCGAGGTGGTTGCGCATCCACCACCAGCGCGCAGCCGTGACGACGCAACGCCCCGGCTCCAGGACGCGGACGTGCGGCAGCACCGTCGCGAAGTAGGGCGCCTTCAACGCGGCCGCCCCGGAGAACAACCGGGTACCGAGCGGCCCCGGCAGCCTGGCCAGCCGTCGCCACAGCCGGTAGGTGTCGCGTCGATCATCGGTGATCGCATCGCCCTCGGGGCGGCTGCCGGTGCGTCCCATCTCCTCAGGCTAACGGGCGTCGAAACCACGCACCCCGCCGACCTGGCAGGATCGGGGCCGTGGAGGATCGGCTCACGCTCTCAGCGACGCTCACCGGACCCGACCGCCCCGGCATCACGCAGGCGCTGATGAGCGCCATCGCGGGCCTGGGCACCGAGGTCCTCGACCTCGAACAGGTGGTGGTCCGCGGCCAGGTCACCATCGCGCTGCTGCTGGGCTCCCTGCCCGCCGACCTCGACACGCTGGAGGACCGGCTCGCCGGGACGTGCGCCCGGCTGGGCTACCGGCTCAGCATCGACGAGGGTGTGGGCGACAACCCGCCCCGGCTCAAGCGCGTCGTCGTCACCGTCCTGGGACGCCCGCTGCGCGCCACCCATCTGGCCGCCGTGTCCAGCGTCGTCACCGAGCACGGCGGCAACATCGACCGGATCCGGCGGCTGTCCCGCACCCCGCTGACCACCCTCGAACTCGTGGTGTCCGGCACGGACGTCGCGCACCTGCGTCCCGCCCTAGCCGCGACCGCCGCCGAGACCGGCTTCGACGTGTCCGTCTCCCCCGCGGGGCTCGCCCGCCAGGGCCGCCGCCTCGTCGTCATGGACGTGGATTCCACCCTGATCCGGGACGAGGTGATCGAACTCCTGGCCGCGCACGCGGGCAAGCAGGACGAGGTCGCCGCCGTCACCGCCGCCGCCATGCGCGGCGAACTCGACTTCGCCGCATCCCTGCACCAGCGCGTCGCGACCCTGGCCGGGCTGCGCGTGTCGGTGTTCGATCAGGTCCGCGACGACATCCGGCTCACCCCCGGCGCCCGCACCCTGGTCGCGACGCTGCGCGATCTGGGCTTCGCGATCGGCCTGGTCAGCGGCGGCTTCATCGAGGTCGTCGGTCCGCTGGCGGCGTCGCTGGGCATCGAACACGTCCGCGCCAACGCCCTGGAGGTGGTCGACGGGCATCTCACCGGACGTGTCCAGGGTCAGGTGGTCGACCGGGCCGTCAAAGCCGAGACACTGCAGCACTTCGCCGCCGCCGAGGGGCTCCCCCTGAGCCGGACCGTGGCCATCGGGGACGGCGCCAACGACCTCGACATGCTCGCCGTCGCCGGGCTGGGGATCGCCTTCAACGCCAAGCCCGCGGTGCGGGCATCCGCCGACACCGCCCTCAACCTGCCCTACCTGGACGCCGTGCTGTACCTGCTCGGGTTCAGTCGCGAAGAGGTCGAGGACGCCGCAGCACAGCGCCCCTGACCCGGCGGCCTCACCCCAGCACCACGCGGCGCCGCTACAGCACCAACGCCAGCACCAGGGCGACCACGCCGAGGAAGGGCAGCGTCCCCTGCTTCACAGCAGCGCCGCGGTGGGATGGACTCGACACGAGCAGCACCAGCGCCGCCGCCGTCATCGACCCGGCACCGGCCAGCACCAGGGCGGCCCCCACAGCGGTGGCTCCCGCCCCCACGAACGCGATGCCGACCGCGACGGTGATTGCGAGGAACAGGTTGTAGAACCCCTGATTGAAGGCCAGGCTCCGCGTGACCTCGGCTTCCTCCTCGGTCGTGCCGAAGGTGGCCCGGGTCCCCGGCCGCGTCCAGGCGAACGACTCCAGGACGAAGATGTAGACGTGGAGCAGCGCCGCCGCTCCGGTGAGCACGAGACCTGCGATCAGCATGACACCGCGTCCTTTCTCGTGGACGGGACGTCCCCGCTCACGCGGCGAGGATACCGAGCCGTCACGCCCGGAGCTGGTGGGCCTCCCGGCCGGGCGTGATCCCGAACTCGGCGCGGTACCGGGCGATGAAGGTGGACGGCGTGTACCCGCACGCCCGCGCCGCTTGGGTGACGCTGGCCCCCTCCCGGAGCCGTTCCGCCCCGGCACTCAACCGGCACCGGGCCCGCCATTGCGAGAACGACAGCCCCGTCTCCTTCAGGAACGCCCGCTGCACGGTGCGCGCGCTGACGCGTTCGGCCGCCGCCAGTTCCCCCAGCGTCGCCGACGCGGCGGGCTCGGCCAGCAGGTGCCGGGCGATGTGGCGGGCGCGCGGCTCCTCCGGCAGCGGCGGCGGCGCCGTCCGCACCCACGGCAACAGCGCGTCCATGAACTGCGCCATCGCCGGCCCGAGGCCGGGGCCGGGCTCATCGAGCGGGGCCGCGAGCCGGTTGAGTGCGTCGGTGCGCGGCAACGCGAGCGCGCGATCCCCT
>NZ_DAIOIA010000113.1:0-9482 GCF_036744435.1 Propioniciclava sp.
CGACCATCCGCCCCACGACCACGGCCATGGGGGCCACGGGCACGGGGACCACCACCACAGCTCCACGCACGAGGAGCACCACGCGGTCGGGGTGGCGGCGCACCGGCACGATCAGCCACGACAGAGCGCCGCTGCCGAGGGCGTGCCGTCGCAGGGGCACTCCCACGACACCCCAGCCGCGGTGACGACGTCGGGCAGTGTGGGTGAGCTCGCCACCCCCACCGGGCTTGCATTGGTGCGTGCCCTGGCCGCGACCTGTGGCCCGCTGCCGGCGTTCACCGTGTCGGGGGTGGGGGTGGGCGCCGGGGGCAAGGACTTCGCGGGTTGGCCCAACGTCGTCCGGGTGGTCCTCGGCGTCCCGGCGAACGACGAGGGCGGGTCACGTTCCGCAGGACATGCCCGTGCCGCTAGTGCCGCACCGTCAGGGGGCCTCCCGGACCGGCCAGCGCGCGCGCTGAGCGAACTCCGGGCCAACGTGGACGACCTCGACCCCCGATTGTGGCCCGGCGTGCTGGACGCTCTCCTCGCTGCGGGTGCGGTCGACGCCTGGCTGGTTCCGATCCTCATGAAGAAGGGCCGTCCCGGGTTCACGCTGCATGCGCTGGCCCCCGACGACACAGCAGACGCGGTCACCGACACCATGCTGAGCCGCACCAGCACCCTCGGTGTGCGGGCGACCCCGGTGACGCGCACGGTCCTGGAGCGGCAGTGGGCCCAGGTCGAGGTGCTCGGGGAGCCCATCCGCATCAAAGTGGGGTCACGAGACGGTGTCGTCGTTCACGCCGAGCCCGAGTTCGACTCCCTCGCTACCGCGGCGGCGGCGCTGGGGCGGCCCGAGTACGAGATTGCCCAGCGCGCGTCCGCGGCCCTCGCGTCCGCCCGACTGCTTCCTGGGGAACGACTTCCCGCGGGCCTGGCTGAGGGACGCTGAACCGCACGTGAAACCACCAACCAGCGGCAACCTCCGGGTGGCAACAAGGCAGAGGTGCGGGCGGCCCCCCGGCTAAGGTGGCCGCCGGAGAGAGGAGCACCGTGGCGACGACATCCATCGAGAAGCTCCAGCCCTGGGAAGGGCTGACGGGAGAGGTGCTCGCCGACGCCCTCGGCGTCGCCCAGCATCTGCCGACGGGCGGTCGTCTGGGCGTCGCCTATTCAGGAGGGGTCGACTCCGCAACGCTGCTCGCGGTGGCGGTCCGGGCGCTGGGTCAAGACCGGGTGGTGGCCCTCATGGGGGTCTCCCCGTCCCTGGCCGGGGATGAGGCCGATGAGGCGCGAGCGGTCGCCGCAGAGGTGGGCGCCCACCTCGTGGAGTTCGCCACCCACGAGGGCGACAATCCCGACTATCGCGCCAACGGTGCCGACCGGTGCTTCCACTGCAAGAACGAACTCTTCACCCGCATCGGCGACGACGTCGCCGAGCGCGAAGGTCTCACGCACGTCGCGTACGGGGAGAACGCCGACGACGCGATCCGGATCGATCGGCCCGGGGCCCGAGCCGCGACCCACCATCAGGTGCTGCGCCCGCTGGCGGCCGCAGGGCTCACCAAGGCGCGCGTCCGGGCGCTGGCTCGCGCGCTGGGGGTGCGCTCCGCCGACAAACCCGCCGCCCCGTGCCTGGCCTCCCGGATCCCGCACGGCCACGAGGTGACGCCGCAGAAACTCGCCCAGATCGAGGCCGCAGAGAAGGCGTTGCGGGCGGTCGGCATCGAGGACTCCCGAGTCCGCCACCACGGCGACATCGCCCGCATCGAGGTGGCGCCCGCCGACCTGGCCACCCTGGTCGATGACGGCGTTCGCGACGAGGTGGTCCGGGCGATCAAGGCGGCGGGCTTCGCCTACGTCACCCTCGATCTGGTCGGCCTGCAGTCGGGTGCCTTCACCCTCCAGGTGCTCACCCGCCGTGGCTGACGACGACATCGCCGAACTCGACTTCGAGCGCGGCCCGCGCCGCGGTTACCCCGAGGCCGTCTACTGCGAGGGCAAGTCGGTCGACCAGGTGACCGTCATTGCCGCCCGGGTCGGGCAACGCCCCGACGTGACCACCATCTTCACCCGCGCCGACCAGGCCAAGGCCGCTGCCGTGCTCGCGGAACTGCCCGATGCGTTCCACGACCCGGTCGCCCGGTTACTGGTCTGGCCGCCCCGCATGCCTGAGCCCACCGGCACGTCGGTCCTGGTCGCATGCGCGGGCACCTCGGACCTGCCCGTGGCGCGCGAAGCCCTGCTGACGGCGCGGCACCTGGGACGGCGCGCCGACCTCGTGGTCGACGTCGGCATCGCGGGCCTGCACCGGACCCTCGCCAAGCTGGACGCCTTCCGGTCGGCGGGCGTGATCGTCGTCGTCGCCGGGATGGACGGTGCGCTGCCCGGCCTGATCGCGGGACTGGTGGCCTGCCCGGTGGTCGCCGTCCCGACGTCGGTCGGCTACGGCGCCGCCTTCGCCGGGCTGGCACCGCTGCTCACCATGCTGAACGCGTGCGCCCCCGGCGTCGGCGTGGTCAACATCGACAACGGCTACGGCGCCGGGCACCTGGCCGCGCAGATCGCCGCCCCGCGGAGCTGAGCGCGGACGCCTGTCAGCGGGCGACGTGTTCGAGGGTGCGCAGGCCGCGCTCCAGGTGCCAGCTCGCGAACGCGGCGATCAGACCGGATGCGCGCCGCTGGGTCGCCTGATCGGCGTCCCGGGTGGCGGGCCAGTTCCCGGCCAGCAAGGCTGCCAGGTAGCCGAGTGTCTCGGGCTTCACGAGCGGCGTCCCCGGGGGGCGACAGTGGCGGCACACGGCGCCTCCGGCGGCGGGGGAGAACGCCTCGTGCGGGCCCGGTTCACCGCAGGAGGTGCATTCGCTCAGGCTGGGGGCGAACCCGGCCGTGGCGAGGGCGCGCAGCAGGTAGGAATCCATCACCATCGTCGCCGGACGCTCGCCGTCGGTGGTGCCGGTCGTCAGGGCGTGCAACCCGCCCGCCAACAGCCGGAACTGCGGGGGAGCGGGTTCCTTCTCGATGGTCACCAGTCGGTCAGCCGTCTCCAGCATCACCTGGCCCACGGTGTAGCGGGAGTAGTCGGTGCACAGCGGCTCCGACCAGGCGTGGAGAGTGACGGCCTCGGTGATCACGTCAAGGGTCTTCCCGGTGGCGAACTGCAGATCCACATGGCTGAACGGCTCCAGCCGCGCCCCGAACTTCGACGAGGTGCGCCGGACGCCGCGCGCGACGGCGCGCACCTTGCCGTGCCTCCGCGACAGCAGCGTGACGATGCGGTCCGCCTCGCCCAGCTTGTGGGTGCGCAGCACCACGCCCTCGTCGCGATAGGTGGGCATCAGCCCTGCGCGCACGCGGGGCACAGCCCGCGCAGTTCGATGGAGTGGTCGACCTCGGTGTAGCCGTTCTCGCTGGCGAGCCGGGCGATCAGCTCCTCGATGCCGTCGAGTTCGAGTTCGACAGTCCGCCCGCACTGTCGGCAGATGAGGTGATGGTGGTGGTCGTGGGTCGCTTGACCGCAGCCTCGATAGGACGCCTGCCCATCGGGGGTGCGGACCACGTCGACCTCGCCCGCGTCCGTCATCGCCTGCAGATGGCGATACACGGTCGCCAGTCCGATCTTCTCCCCGTGGGAGCGCAGCAGATCATGGATGTCTTGAGCGGTCTTGAACTCGTCCAGGTCCGCCAGCGTGGCAGCGATCGTGGCACCCTGCCGGGTCCGCCGCTGGGGTGTGCTGGTCATGGGTCCTCCTTGAACCGCCAGCGTACCCGGGGCCGGTTAGGGTGAGGCGCATGCTCGCCTTCAGCAGGTTTCGTGTCCCGCCGCAGGAGCAGGCATCCTTCCTGCTCGACGCCGAGCGTGCCGCCGCCTGGTTCGCCGGACGCCCCGGCTGCCGCTACGCCGAGGTGGTGGGCAACCTGGACGAACCGGACCTGTTCGCGCTTGCGTCCGGCTGGGACGACGTCGGCTCGTACCGGCGGGCGTTCAACGGCTACGACGCGAAGATGATCCTGATGCCGGTGCTCAACCGGGCCCTGGACGAGCCGAGCGCCTGGGCATCACCCACAGACGTCGGCCTCAACGTCCCGCGCATCCGCTGAGGCGAGCCCGTCCCCGTGTCCTGGCTCGGGGACGGGCTGCTCGTCAGTAGTGGGCGTCGTAGTAGCGGGCGTGAAGGCTGCGCACCCGGTCGGCCAGGTGGGGGACGGGGCCGCACACGTCGGCGTCGGGCACGATGGTCTCGATGGGGAGCGCCGCGACGCGCCCGGCGGCGAGCCCGAACCCGCGCAGCCAGCCGTCGAGTTGCTCGGAGGACGACGCGTAGACGATCCGGCCGAGTCCCACCCAGCCATGGGCGGCCGCGCACATCGGGCAATGCTCGCTGGAGGTGTAGACCGTGGCGCGGGAGCGTGCGGCGGGGGCCAGGTTGGCGGCGGCCCAGCGCGCCAAGGCGAGCTCCGCGTGTTGGGTGTCGTCTCCCTCGGCTACGCGGTTGCGGGCGGCGAAGACCTCGCGACCGTCGGCGTCCACCAAGACGGAGCCGAAGGGCTGATCGCCTGACAGCAGCGCCTCTTCGGCCAGTGACAGGCAGCGTTCGAGACGGGGCAGGTCGGAGTCGTGCAGGGGGGTGACGGTCATACCACAATCCTAAACGAAGCCTGAGAATTGGGCGAGTGTTCTCAGGATCCGTCGAGGTCGGGGCCGAGCCGCGATGCGGTGGAAACCCGCCGAGCCGGTAGGGTTGATCGACAGATTCACAGGGGATGCCGGCCGGGCACCCCCCGCCGACTAGGAGGCACCAGGTCCTATGGCCAGCAAGCTCGACAACGTCATCAGCCTCACGAAGCGCCGCGGCTTCGTCTACCCCTCCGGAGACATCTACGGCGGCACCCGGGCGGCATGGGACTACGGTCCCTACGGAGTGGAGCTGAAGGAGAACATCAAGCGGCAGTGGTGGAAGGCCGTCGTCCAGCAGCGTCCCGACGTGGTCGGTTTGGACTCCTCCATCATCCTGCCCCGCCAGGTGTGGGTGGCCTCGGGGCACGTCGGCGTCTTCTCCGATCCGCTCACCGAGTGTCTGCACTGTCACAAGCGGTTCCGCGCCGACCAGCTCGAGGAGGCCTTCGAGTTCAAGAAGGGCCGCAAGCCTGCTGGGCTGGCGGAAATCAACTGCCCCGAGTGCGGGACGCTGGGTCAGTTCACCGAGCCGCGCGACTTCAACATGATGCTGGAGACGCACCTGGGCGTCATCAAGGACGAGTCCGGGCTGCACTACCTGCGTCCCGAAACCGCCCAGGGCATCTTCGTGAACTTCGAGCACGTGCAGCAGACCTCCCGCATGAAGGTGCCGTTCGGCATCGGCCAGGTCGGCAAGAGCTTCCGCAACGAGATCACGCCCGGCAACTTCATCTTCCGGACCCGCGAGTTCGAGCAGATGGAGATGGAGTTCTTCGTCGAGCCCGGCACCGATGAGGAATGGCATCAGCACTGGATCGACCAACGTCACGCCTGGTACGTCGACCTGGGCATCGATCCGGAGAATCTGCGCCTGTACGAGCATCCCCAGGAGAAGCTGTCGCACTACTCCAAGCGGACCGTCGACATCGAGTACGACTTCGGGTTCGCGGGCGGCGACGGCTGGGGTGAGTTGGAGGGCGTGGCCAACCGGACCGACTTCGACCTGGGCACCCACAGCAAGCATTCGGGTGAGGACCTGTCCTACTTCGACCAGGCCAAGGGCGAACGGTATCTGCCCTACGTCATCGAGCCGGCGGCCGGGCTGACCCGCTCGCTGATGGCCTTCCTGGTGGAGGCTTTCACCGAGGACGAGGCCCCCAACGCCAAGGGCGGGGTCGACAAGCGCACCGTGCTCAAGCTGGATCGTCGGCTCGCTCCGGTCAAGGCTGCCGTCTTGCCGCTGTCGCGCAACGAGGCACTGTCCCCGAAGGCCCGCGACCTGGCCGCGGAACTGCGCAAGCACTGGAACATCGAGTTCGACGATGCCCAGGCCATCGGACGCCGCTACCGCCGCCAGGACGAGATCGGCACGCCGTTCTGCGTCACGGTCGACTTCGAGACCCTCGAGGACCAGGCCGTCACGATCCGGGAGCGCGACACCATGGCCCAGGAGCGCGTCGCGCTGGATCAGGTCGCGCCCTACCTTGCGGCGCGCCTGCTCGGCGCCTAGCTCAGGACGACGACGCCCCCGGACCCGAACTGGGCCGGGGGCGTCGCCGCGTCGCTGGGACGGTCTCTGAGGTCTGCCGACGGCCTGGCCGCGCGCGTGTCGCTCTCAGGCGCGAGGCCAATCCCAGGCTTCCCCATCTGAGCAGGTGATGCGGACGCGCGGAGCCGGGGTGAGGTCCAGCCGGACGGACACCCAGGCGTCCTCGTGCGCGCTGCGATAGTCGATCCACGCGTTGTCCTTGCCGGTCACCTCCAGGTGGGCCCGCGCCAGCCAGGGGTGGCGTCGGCGCAGCCCGATGAGCTGGCTGTAGATCTCCCGCAGCCACGCCCCCTGCGGCAGCAGGTCGTGCGGGCTGGCGGGGAGCGGCGGCCGGATCGGGAAGTCGGCGTGGTAGCCCTCGCCCCGGACGCCCGTGAAGCCCTGCTCGTCGCCGTAGTAGACGCTCGGCATCCCCGGGACGGTGAACAGGATCACCGCGGCCAGCGGGGCGCGGTCTTCTCCCACCAGAGAGGCGATCCGGTCCACGTCGTGGTTGCCGACGAACGTGTTGAGCACCACCGACGCGCTGAACTCGGCGTGGCGGGTGAGGGCGTGAGCCAGTTCCCAGAAGTTCTCCGTCTGCAGTGAACTCCAGATCCCCTTCCACAGTTCGTAGGCGGTGATCGAGTCCAGGCGGCCCGCGTCGGCGAGGGTGGCGTAGTCGCCGTGGATGACCTCACCCAGGAAAACCGACTCGGGGAACTCGCGGCGCACCCGGGTGGTGACCTCCGCCCAGAACGCGGACGGGACGGCGTAGGCGACGTCGAGCCGCCAGCCGCTGACGCCGCGACGCAGCCAACGCAGCATGATGGCGGTGACGAAGTCGGCCACCTCCGGGCGTGCATGGTCCAGTTCGACCAGCCCGTCGTGGCCCTCCCAGACCGCCAGCGCATCCCCGTCGTGCTTGAGCAGCGGGCTGTCCGCGGCGACGAGGGGGTGCCCGGCACCGACGTGGTTGAACACACCGTCCAGCATGACTGCCAGGCCTCGCTCCCGGCAGGCCGTGACGAGCCGGTCGAAGTCCGCCTCATCACCCAGCCTCGGATCGATCCGATCGTGGTCGATCGTGTCGTAGCCGTGGGCCGAGGAGGCGAAGATGGGGCCGAGCAGCAGCCCGGAGCATCCCAGCTCCACCACGTAGTCCAGCCACGGTTCCAGCCGCTCCAGGCGATGGTGGATTCCTGCCTCGGGCTCCAGCACGGGGGCGCCGAGCGCGCCCAGCGGGTAGAGCTGCCACCAGATGGCGTGGTCGACCAGACTCATTCGTTTCTCCTGCCGCCCGAGCTCCGTCAAGGTGTGACCTCGACGCTAGCCGACCCTGGCGGGGCCCGCGACCGGGCCCGGGTAGAATCCGCCGACGTGTCCGTACATCCGCCGTTGCGCCTGAGCGCACCTTCGGGGGGAACCGTCGAGGTTCCCACCCCTGTCGTGCTCGCGCCGATGGCAGGCATCACCAACCCGGCCTACCGACAGTTGTGCCTCGAGCAGGGGGCCGGGCTGTACGTCTGCGAGATGATCACCTCGCGTGGCATCGTCGAGCGCAACCCCAAGACCTTCGACATGCTGACGTTCGCGCCCGGTGAGCGGATCAGGTCGGTGCAGTTGTACGGGGTGGACCCGGAGGTGGTGGCGCGCGGGGCCGCCATCGTGTGCGAAGAGTTGGGCGTCCACCACATCGACCTCAACCTCGGCTGCCCGGTGCCGAAGGTGACCCGTAAGGGCGGCGGTGGTGCCCTGCCCTGGAAGACCGACCGGCTGGCGGCCATCCTGCGGGCCACGGTCACGGCCGCAGACGCCTATGGCGTCCCGGTGACCATCAAGACCCGGATCGGCATCGACGCCGACCACGAGACCTTCCTGGACGCCGGACGGATCGCGCAGGAGGCGGGGGTGGCGGCGATCGCGCTGCACGCCCGGACCGTGCAGGAGGCCTACGCCGGGCAGGCGCACTGGGACCGCATCGCGGAACTCGTCGACGCCGTGGACATCCCCGTACTCGGCAACGGCGACATCTGGGAGGCGTCCGACGCGATCTCCATGATCGAGCAGACCGGAGCTGCAGGCGTCGTGGTGGGGCGGGGCTGCCTGGGGCGGCCGTGGCTCTTCGCCGATCTGGCCCGGGCGTTCGCGGGGCTGGATCCGGCGCCCTACCCGACGCTGGGCGAGGTGGCGACGATGCTGCGGCGACACGCGGAACTCCTGGCGGGGATCCACGGGGAGCGTTGGGGGCTCATCGACCTGCGCAAGCACATCGCGTGGTACTTCAAAGGTTTCCCCGTGGGTGGTGAGGTCCGCCGGGGACTCTCGACGGTGTCCAGTTTCGCGGACCTGGACGCCTTGCTGGCACGTCTTGACCCGGATGCCACGTTGCCGAGTGAGGAACTCGGTAAGCCTCGCGGTCGGCAGGGAACCCCGCGGGCGCACGTGACGCTGCCCTATGGCTGGCTCGACAGCCGAGACGTCGGCGATGCTGACCTGTCGGATGCCGAGTCGGACGTCTCCGGGGGATAGCCCGGCGCCGGGGTGTTCCGGCGCCGAGCGGCGGATCAAACCGGGATGCAGATCAGACCGGGATGTAGATCAGACCGGGATGCGGATCAGACCGGGATGTAGGGAACCAGGACGACCACGATCGTGATGATGGCGATGATCGGGGCGGCGATGCCCAGCAGGATGCCGCCGAGGGCGTAGCCGCGGCCGGCACGGCGGACGAAGGCGACGATGCTGGTGATCCAGGCGACGAGGCCGGCGAACACCGAGAACGTCGAGAGCATGCTGACGCCTTGAATGCTCTGCGCCAGCGCGAGGAACTCAGGGCTCGTGGAGTCGGGGTTCTCGAGAACCTCGACGCCGTTGAGCTGCACGAACTCGCCGATCGAGTGGCCCATCATGGCGCTGGTGACCACCAAGATGATGGCGAAGATGACGACCCCGGCCAGCCCGATCAGGCCGAGGGTGGCGTTGGCCTGAGGACGCGCGGGCTCGGCGGGCGGGTAGCCCTGCTGAGGGTAACCCTGCTGCAGGGGGTAGCCCTGTCCGTATCCGGGCTGCCCGTAGGTGGGGGCGGCATAACCCGTGTTGGGGTCCTGCGGCGGATACGCGTAGTAGGGCTCCTGCTGGTAGCTCTGGGCGGGGGCTCCGTAGGGCTGGTTGGGGTCGGGGTAGGCCTGCGTGGGGGCGCCGTAGGGCTGGCTGGAACCCGGGTAGCTCTGGGCGGGGGCCGCGTAGGGCTGGTTGGGGTCGGGGTAGCCCTGCGTGGGAGCGCCGTAGGGCTGC
>NZ_DAIOIA010000114.1:0-9176 GCF_036744435.1 Propioniciclava sp.
GGGGTGCCGCACTTGAGCGCGGACTCCATCATCTCGACGACCTTCTTGCTGTGCGTCTCGCCCGCCGAGCCGCCGACGACCGTGAAGTCCTGGCTGGCGACGTGGACGGGACGGCCGAAGACCGCGCCGGTGCCGGTGACGACACCGTCGGCGGGCATGTTGGCCTTGTCCATGCCGAAGGTGACCGTCCGGTTGCGGCGGAACAGCCCGACCTCCTGGAAGGTGTCCGGATCCAGCAGCGCGTCGATGCGCTCGCGCGCGGTGAGGACGCCCTTGTCGTGCTGCTTCTGCAGCCGGGCCTCGCCACCGCCGAGACGCTCCTCAGCGCGGCGCTGGAGGACGTAGTCGGCCTGCTCCTGCATGCTCTTTGGCTTCTTGGCCATGGCTGTCATGCCCTTTCCACGATGACGGAATGATCGCGACCACCGAGGGAGACCCGGTAGGTGATCGGGCCCTTGACGGCACGATCGGCTTCGCTCTTGTTCGAGGCCTCATCGGCCAACTGCTCGGCGCTCTTGCCGACGTTCTTGGGGCCTTCGTCGCGGTGCTCGAAGAAGCCGGGCGCGACGCCGGGGAACATGGCGTAGGTCAGCACGTCCTCGTCGGTGCCGTTGTTGCCCGGCAGCGCGGTGGCCTCGTCGACCAGCTTGTCCCACTCGGGGGCCAGCAGATCCGCGGGACGAACCGTGATCGGATCCTTCTTGGTCTGCGCGTGGGCGATCTCGACGACCTCCGGGTTGCGCTCCCCCATGGCCTCGCCGTAGTAGCCGAGCATGAGGTCGGCGAACTCGCCGGTGAGTACCTTGTACTTGCCCATGAGGACGTTGAACACGGCCTGGGTGCCGACGATCTGCGACGACGGCGTGACCAGCGGCGGGTGCCCGGCGTCGGCCTTGACCAGCGGAACCTCCGCCATGACCTCGCGGATGCGGTCGCCCGCGCCCTGGGCGCGGAGCTGGCTCTCCATGTTGGTGAGCATGCCGCCGGGGATCTGGCTGGAGAAGATGTCGGTGTCGACCAGGGTCGCCGACTCGAACTCGGCGTACTTGGGACGGATCTTCGCGAAGTGGTCGCGGATCTTGAGCAGGCGGTCCATCTTCAAGTCGGTGGTGTACTCGGTGCCTTCGAGCATCGCGACCAGCGACTCGGTGGGGTTGTGGCCCGGACCGAGGCTCATGGAGCTGATCGCGGTGTCGACGACGTCGGCGCCGGCCTCGATGGCCTTCATGAGGCTGACCAGCGTGACGCCGGTGGTGGAGTGGCAGTGGACGTTGATCTGGACGTCCTCGCCATAGGTCTCCTTGATGCCGCGGATGATGTCGTAGGCGGGCTGGGGCTGCAGCAGTGCAGCCATGTCCTTCAGCGCGATGGAGTCGGCGCCCATGTCGAGCAGGCGGCCGGCGAGCTTGATGTAGCCCTCGGTGGTGTGGAGCGGGGAGATGGTGTAGCAGATGGTGCCCTGGGCGTGCTTGCCGGTCTTCTTGACCGCGGCCATCGCGCGGGCCATGTTGCGGGGGTCGTTGAGGGCGTCGAAGACGCGGAAGACGTCCATGCCGTTCTCGGCGGACTTCTCGACGAACTTGTCGACGACGTGGTCCTCG
Organism: Propioniciclava sp.; assembly: GCF_036744435.1. Taxonomy (NCBI): domain Bacteria; kingdom Bacillati; phylum Actinomycetota; class Actinomycetes; order Propionibacteriales; family Propionibacteriaceae; genus Propioniciclava; species Propioniciclava sp. The sequence goes on from NZ_DAIOIA010000114.1 coordinate 1,602, forward strand.
TAGTGGCGATAGCCGAGCAGGTTCTGCCCGCGCAGCAGCATCTGCAGCTTGCTGTTGGGCATCAGTTCGCGGAACGTCCGCAGCCGCTGCCAGGGATCTTCGTTCAGGAATCGGATACAAGCGTCGTAGGTCGCGCCGCCCCAACACTCGACGCTCCAATAGCCTGCAGCGTCGATGTCGGCACACGCATCAACCATGTCTTCCATGGCCATGCGAGTCGCCATGAGGCTCTGGTGCGCGTCGCGCAACGCAACTTCGGTCACACCGATGGTTCGTGGGCTCATGACTTCCATCGTGCCACCTAGGCTCCTACGCCACGTAGGAGAGCGAGTGATTGGTCAGCATCCGGTCGCCAAACATCCACATTCTGGACACCCTCGCTCAGTTGGTCAGACCAGGCCCCTCGAGGCGCTCGCCCCCCGCAGTCGGGAAGCGGCACAACTCCCTTCTGAGGAGGCCTTCCAGGGCCGTGCCCTAGGATGCTGGCCATGAGCGAGAGCTGGTGGTCGGCTGCGCCGGCGATCGTCCTCGCGGTCGCCTTGTTCTGGCTCCCCGGCCTCGCCGTCCTGTCTGCAGGGTGGCGCTGGTCGGTGCGGCAGCTTCTCTTGGCCCCCGCGGTATCCGTCGCAGTCATGGCCGGGGCGGCCATCGTCGCCCCCCGCGTAGGCCTCAGCTGGTCGGTGATTCCCGTCCTCGTGGTGACGCTGATCGTCGCTGCGATCGCGTTCGGCGTCCGGTGGTGGGCGCGGAGCAGCACGGACCCGGCGCCTGCGCCGGCAGGCTGGGTCGGCTGGGTGTCGGTGGCCGCCGCGCTCCTGATCGGCGGGGCGCTGGGAGTCCACCAGACCCTGGAGGCCTTCGTCGGCCCGCAGAACATCTCGCAGACCTTCGACGCGGTCGCTCACCTCAACTCGGTCAAGTGGGCGGTCGAGACCGGCAACGCGTCCGCCTTCAACGTGGGCCTCACCTCGGACGCCCCCTTCTACCCCAACGGCTGGCACGTCGTCCCGACGCTGTTGATCCAGCTCCTCGGCGTGTCGGTGCCGCTCGCGGTCAACGCCGCCAACATCGCCATCGCCGCGTTCGTGTGGCCCGCCGCCTGCGTGGCGCTGGCGTGGGTCTGGTTCGGCCACCGTCCCGCAGCCTTGATCGCCGCCGGTGTCTTCGCGAGCGCCTTCGGCGCGTTCCCGATGCTGCTGTTCTTCTTCGGGGTGCTCTACCCCAACATCCTGGGCTACGCCCTCGTCCCGGCGGGCCTGGCTGCGGGCGTCCTGCTGCTGCGCTCGACCGGGCTGCGCAGCGGCGTCCGGGAGGCTCTCGGCGTCGTGAGCGTCTGCGCCGGACTGGGGCTCGCCCACCCCAACGCCTTCCTGGTGTGGTGCGCCTTCGCCGCCGCGATCGCACTGCACCACGGGGTGGAACGGATCTGGCAGGACCGCAGTTGGCGCACCGCGGGCATCGTCGCTGGGCTGGTGGTGCTAGGCGCGGCGGCCCTCGTGGCGCTGTGGACGCTGGCGCGCACCAACTACGAGATGTCTCGCTGGGCCCCCTGGGAACGACCCGCCCAAGCCTTCGGCGAAGGGTTCCTCGTCGCCCCGAACGGGCTGCCCATCTCCTTCGGCGTGCTGGCGGTCTTCCTCATCGGAGTCCTGGTGACGCTGCGGCAGCCACGCCACCTCGTCGTGTTGTGGCCGTTCGCCGTCGCCGTCGCCCTGTTCGTCCTGGCCGCCGGATATGAGGTCGGGCACCCGTTGCGCGAAGCTCTGACCAACCCCTGGTACAACGACCCCTTCCGGCTGGCCGCGTTGCTCGCGCTACCCGCCGTGCAGTTGGGCGCGCTCGGTGCCGCCACCATCATGGACGGAATCATCGCGGTGGCAGGGCGATTCCGGCCCACCTGGCGTCCCGTCGTCCAGGCCGCCGGCGGCGTCCTTCTGCTGGCCGTGGTCGTGGTCGCCAGCCAGGGCCCGAACGTGTCCGCGCAGGTGGCGCAGGCGCGCTCCATGTACGAGTACACCGACCAATCGCGCCTGCTGAGCACCGACGAGATGCTCCTGCTGGAGCGGCTCGACCAGCGCACCCCCGCCGACGCGGTGATCGTCGGCAGCCCGCGGACCGGCACCTCGCTGGCCTATGCCCTCGCCAACCGGGAGGTCGTGGAGATGCACATCTTCGGACAACGCACCCCCGACGAGGTGTACCTCGATGCGAACCTGCGCAACATCGACCGTGATCCGCGGGTGTGCACCATCGTCCGCGAGTTGGGCGTCGACTACGTGCTCGACTTCGGCACCTACGACATTCACGACGCCAAGGTCGACACCTGGGCGGGCATGCAGGATCTCGCTCCATCGCGCTCCCTGGTGCTGGTGGATCAGCAGGGCCCGAACGCGCGGTTGTTCGAGATCGTCGGCTGCGGCTAAGCCGCTCAGGCACCCCGGCCTGGCGTCAGCGGGACTCGAAGCCCCGACCACAGCGCCCGGACCACGGTGGCCCCGGACCGGGGCTTGCCGGTGACCGCGAGGAACCCCGCCCACCCCAGGCGCAGCACCAGGAACGGGATCAGGAAGAGGCGCAGCCTGCGGAAGCGGCGATACAGCATGACGCGGCTGCGCGTCCCGTAGAAGAAGGAGACCCCGGAGCGGGCGTCCTCGCCCTGGTTGATGGTGCCGCCACCCGCATGCTCCACGACCACCGGATCGAACGTCTGGAAGTCTCCCCCGCGGGCCCGCAGCCGGAAGGCGAGGTCGATCTCCTCGCAGTAGAGGAAGTAGTCCTCGGTGAGCCCGTCGAGGTCCGCCCACAGCGACGCGGGCAGCGCGAAACAGTGGCCGGAGGCGTAGGCCAGCGGGTGAGCCGAGCCAGGTTCGTCGGCACGGAAGTAGCCGGTCAGCGGCAGGAACCGGGTCATCCCGCTGGTGACCGAACCGTGCTCGCTGGTCGGGATCGACACGACGGAACCGGGATGCGCCAGGCTGAAGCGCACCAGATCGCCGAGGGATCCGCGCTCCCACCGAATATCGGGGTTGGCCACGACGACCACGTCCGGTCCGAACCCGGCGAGTTCGGCCACCGCCCGGTTGTTGCCCGCCGCATAGCCGCCGTTGCGTCCAGCGTCGACGACGTGGACGTCCAGCCCGGCCGCCTCCTTCGAACCGGCCACGACGCGGAGACGGTCCACCTCGGCGGGGCTCTCGGAGTTGTCGACCACCACCACGGTGACCCGGACCCCCTCCTCGCGCGGCAGCGAACTCAGCAGGCCCGACACATCGTCGGCGGAGTGGTAGTTGACGACGGCGATTCCCGCATGCGGGATCTGGCCAGAGGGTGTGGTCACGGCTTCCTCGAAGGCTGGGAGAGCGCCGCGGGAGCGGTCGGCCCACACGGCGTCACGGCCTGCCAATGGTACAGTCAACCGCCCGAAGCCGCCCGGCTCGACGAACGAGGAGGTCTGGCGTGCGGATCGCTGTCGCCTACGATTGCTTGTTTCCGTTCACGACGGGAGGCGGCGAGCGCCAGTACCGGCAGTTCGCCGAGTCCATGGCCGCGGCAGGTCACGAGGTGGACTACCTGACCACCCGGCAGTGGGAGGGTGACGCCCCCTCAGCGCCCTTCACCGTGGTCGCGATCACGCCCGCGCTGAGCCTCTACGACGACGCCGGGGTGCGACGTCCGGCCGTCGCGGCGCAGTTCGCCGCCGCGCTCGGCACGTACCTGGCCCGGCACCGTCGCAGCTACGACGCGGTGCTGGTCAGCGCGCTCCCGGTCCTCAACGTCTTCGCGACCCGCGCCGCCCTGGCAGGCACCCGGGTGGTGCAGGTGTTCGACTACCTGGAAGTGTGGCCGCGCGAGCAGTGGATCGCCTACTCGGGCCGGGCTGTGGGCCTGGTGGCGTGGGCGCTGCAACGCGGTGCGGTGGCGCTGACCCCGACGGCGACCTGTCATTCCGAGCTGAGCGCCCGCCGCCTGCGCGCGGAAGGCCTGCGACGCCCCCCGCTGGTCAGCCCGGGGCTCATCAGCGGCCGCGACCGCGTCGATGTCGTGCCGGAGGCGGCCACCCCGCCCTACCTGGTGTATGTGGGACGCCACATCCAAGACAAGCGGGTCGACACCCTCCCCGCCGCACTCGCCTGGGCGCGACGGGAACTCCCGGGTCTGCGCGCCGTCATTCTGGGGGAGGGCCCCGAGCGGGCCGCCGTCGAGGCCGCCGTGGAGGCCGCGGGCGTCGCCGATGCGGTGGACCTGCCCGGATTCGTCAGCGAAGAAGCCCTCCGCGACGCGATCGGCGGCGCGGCCGTGCTCGTCAACCCCTCGCGCCGCGAGGGCTACGGCCTGGTGGTGGTCGAGGCGGCCGCGTTCGGCACCCCGGTCGTCCTGGCCGACGATCCCGGCAATGCCTCGGTGGAACTCGTCACCGAGGACGTGAACGGCTTCGTCGCACCGTCGACCGATCCCGCGGAACTGGGCGCCGCGATTCTCCGGGCCGTCCGGGGGGGGCCTGCGCTGCGCGCCCGGACGCGAGCGTGGTACGACGACGCCCTGGTCAGCCGCAGCATCGAGCGGACGGCGGCGACCATCCTCGCCCACATCCAGGACGCGGTGGACTCCCAGCGGCAACGGTGAACCGCGTTCGGCGTCGGCCGGGCGGAGGAAGGGGGCCGGTCGGCCCGGAAGCGCTCGCTTAGACGGTGGGGCGAGCCGGAACCTCGCGGCGGTTGCGCCGCAACAGGTCACCGGGGTGGTCCTGCCGCGGGCGGCGCAGCACCCCGTCGCGGACGCCGCGGGCCAGCGAGGACGCCCACACGCCCTTGTCCTTGGCGATCACGAGTTGCTGCAGCCCATGCCACACCACGTAGCCGGTCATGACGAACAGTGAACTGCGCAGTCCGGTCGCGGTGGTGTCCAGCTTGGTGCACCACAGCTTGTTCCGCGTGTAGTAGTAGAGCCGCGGGCCCATGTCATTGCGCGCCGGCGCCTTGATCGGGTGATAGATGGCGGCTTCGGGAACCAGCAGGCCGGGCGCCACCTGGGTGAGGCGACGGGTGTACTCCAGGTCGTCGAGCCAGATGAAGAAGTCGCTGTAGGGCAGCGGCATCGATGCGGCGATGCCGAGGTTGATCATGACGCCGACGAAGATGGCGTGAGTGACGGCGATGCAACCCTGATCGGCCGCCTCTAGGAGTCGCTCGGTGTCCGTCTCCAAGGTCAGCGCCGGGGGATGCTCGCTGCTGGATCCTGGCGTCCCGGTCACCAGACAGGCGGCGAAGGAGGGTGTCGTCGGAGCCGCCGTGACGACGCGCTTGAGATTGTCCAGGGCGTCCGCGGCCGGAGTTCCGTCGTCGTCCATCAGCCAGGCCCAGGAGTGGCCCTTGGCGATGGCCAACTCGACGCCCCATGCGAACCCGCCAGAGCCGCCCAGGTTCTCCCCCGTCTCGAACAACGTGGTCTGCGGGAACTCACCGCGGACCAGTTCGGGGGAGCCGTCCGTGGAGCCGTTGTCGATCACGATCACTTCGTCCTGGGGCGCGACCTGCGCGCACACCGACGTGAGGCAGTCGCGCAGCAACTCTTTGCGGTTGTAGGACACGACGACGACGGCAACGCTCACAACTGCTCCTGACTGGGCCAACCGGGCTCGTTCGCGCCACTCTACCGCGTGACCACCGCGGCAGGTCCGCCGCTGCGACCCCACCGAAACGCCGTTGCGCATCGTCTCCGACACGTCCGCCGCACAGTCATGGGCGATGCTGCCGGTACCCTCTGTTCCTGGACGACGGAGCGGAAGAACGAGGTGGTGCCGGCTATGCAGGGGCGTTGGGCATCGGTGGGTCGGCTCTCGAGCTTCGTCGCGACGACGGGGTTCACCCAGGTCGTCAGCCTGATCGCCATTCCGGTCATCATCGCCCAGGCGGGCGCCCTCCAGTGGGGTATCCAGGGCGCCTTGCAATCGACGGCGGGACTCTTCGGCGTTGCGGTCTCGTTCGGCTGGGGTACCACCGGCGCGGCCCAGACCGCGGCGATGCCCCCCGAGCAGCGGCCAGCGTTCTTCCTGCACTCCCTGATCAGCCGCGCCTACCTGTTCGTCGTGATGTTCCCGGTGATGGTGCTGGTCATGGGCCTGATCAACCCGCAGTACGTGCCGCTGGTGGTGGTGGGCTCGGCCGCATACCTCATGCCTTTCCTGGGGGCGAACTGGTATTTCGTGGGCGAAGGCCGACCCTCGCGGCTGTTCCGCTACGACGTACTCCCGCAGTCGATCGGGCTGGCGCTGAGCGTGGTCGTCATCCTCTCCACCAGTTCCCTGGTCTGGGCGGTCGCCGCGCAACTGGTCTGCAACCTCGCGGGGGTCATCCTCTCGGCGCGGGTCATCCGCCGATCCGATGCCAACCCCGGCCCTCTAGACCTGTCCCTGCGTTCGGCCGTGGCACGGTTGGGCGGCCAGCATCATGCGGTCATCACGGCGGGAACCTCCGCCCTATACGTCGCCGCCCCGATGCTCGTGATCAACGTGCTGCGCCCCGAGGCACTTCCCCTCTACAACATGGGCGACAAGCTGTTCCGATTCGCCCTCACCGCTTTCACCCCCGTGGTGCAGTTCGTGCAGAGTTGGATCCCTGAGGGCGGACCGGAGGGACGCCTGCATCGCATCGGCCTGGCCGCTCGGCTCACTCCCGTGCTCGGTCTGATCGGCGCCGCCGGCGTGGCCCTGCTCGGGCCCTTCGCGTCCCGGATCCTGTCGAGTTCCGGGGTGGTGCTGGATCTGAGCGTGTCCACCCCGTTCGGCATGGTGTTCGCTGCCGTGGCCTGCACGCAGGTGCTGGGGCTGGCCTGCCTGGTCCAGTTGGGCGCCACGAAATCGCTGGCGATCTCGACGGTCTGGGGTGCGGTGGCCGGGCTACCGCTGATCGTGGTCGGCGCCCTCTTCTTCGGGGTCGTGGGCGTCGCGTGGGCGGTGGCGGTGTCCGAGCTCGTGGTGCTGGCCTACCAGGCTCGCAAGGTCGCATCCCTGTTGCGCGCGGCCGACCAGACCGCTCACCCCGGCTCAGACGGCGAGCCGACGAGCCAGCCGAGCGGGGATCCGGCCTGACGTTCCGCGCAGGTGGTCGCGAGCGCCGCACAGCGTCGCGAGGACGATCTTGAACCGGTGCGGCCCCCACAGGGCCCGGGCGGTGCCGTGCAGCACCTCCGCCTTCCAGCGCCGGGCCAGCCAGTCGGGGAACGCGCGGCGGTACTCCCGCGACAGCGTGAGCATGTTGCGGGCGATGTAGTACACGCGGAACGGCGCCTCGTAGGGGACGTGCGCGGGCTTGCCCTGGAAGGTCAGCTGGCTGCCGAGGAACCGCATCGGCCGCGGCTCCCCCATCTCGTGCTCCAGCCTCACCCCGGGAGCGCGCACCACCCGCAGCCCATGGCTGCGCATCCGCAGCGTGTATTCGCTGTCGACCATGTCGATGAAGTAGTCCTCCCGGAAGGGCCCACAGTCAGCCAGCGTGCCGGGCGGGAGGATCATGCCCGACTGAATCGGGTCATACGCCAACGAGAACCCGTCCCGTTCGCCCTCGTCGGGGGTCGGAA
>NZ_DAIOIA010000115.1:0-9089 GCF_036744435.1 Propioniciclava sp.
CGCGGAGCCTGTCGACGCTCCGACGGGGCCGGACGCGGGCGTCGCCGATTCTCGTGGGGGTCTCGTAGACCCGACGGAGGCCCGCTCACGCGGCGTGGCCTCGGGCGAGCCTGCCGGTCACGGGGATATCCGCGCACGCGAGGCGAGCCCTGACGGTTCCGGGAGCAGCGCAGGCGAGGCCGATCGTGCCGCTCCCGCGAGCGCGACCACTCCGGATGCGCGACCCGCGGGCCCGAACGATAGCGGCCCGGGCGATAGTGCGCGGCCTGAGCTGGGTCGCGCGCAGCCGGCGGCGGGCGCCGGGCGCGGCAGCGCTCCGGAACCCCCGTACGATCCGTACTCCGACGACGAGCCTCCGTTCGACCCCTACGACGAGCAGGACGCCGGACGCAGTCACGCAGGCGCGGGACGCCCGTCGGGCCGCCCCGCAGGGTCGGTGGCCGGGCAGGAGCGGCCGACGCAGGGCGGGGCTCCTAGTGCTACGACTCAGGAAGGACGCCGCGGACGCCGCCCCCAGGCTCCCGCGACGCCGACGCCCGCCCCCGAGGCGCAGCCGGTCGAGAGTTGGTCGATCAACGCGGCGCCGACGCCGACCACCCCGCAGCAGCCCCGGGAGGCCGCGCCAGCCGGAGCGAACGAGCCCGAGGCGGCGCCGGTCACGGGGGGGCTGGGCACGGCCGATCTGCGAGCGCGCTGGCCCGAGGTTCTGGACGCGGTGCGCAGCCGCCGCCGGGTCACCTGGATCATCCTGCGGGAGAACGCCCAAGTGCACACGTTCGCCGACGGCGTCCTCACCCTCGCGCTGAACAACCCCGGCGCCCTGGAGAGCTTCGCGCGTGGTGGGAGCGACCAGATCGTCCGCGAGGCGGTGCTCCACGTGCTCGGCGTCGCGCCCACCGTGAAAGTGATTGCTGGCGGCGGAGGTGATGACGGCCCGGTTGACAGACCCGCGGCGCCCCCGGCGCCCGCTCAGGAACGCCGGCCGGCGCCCGAAGCGTCCCACCAGCACGCCGAGCGAGCCCGCGCGAACATCGAGCCGACCCGCGTCGGGCCCACAGACGAGCCGGAGCCGCTCGAGTCGCTCGACGACCCCGACATCGACGACCAAGCGCTCGGTTCAGCCGAGTTGATCGCCAAGGTGCTCGGCGGCCAACTCATCGCCGACGAGGACCCCGACCACGTCTGAGCCGGTCCCGACCGCGGCGCATCAGGGGCACCTGCCGCGCCTGCGGGCTGGGCGGTTGGCTCGGCATGCCTCACCCGGCACGGCCCCGGGCAGGCCCCAAGGGCGGCCCCACGAGGATGTCAAGCAGGGGCCCGCGGGGCGCCGCACGCGTGCGCCGATCACGCGCCGATCGTGCGCCGCTCAGGGGCGGTGCTCGCGCTCCAGGACGAGGATCGCCAACTGGACGCGGTTGCTCACGTGCAGCTTCGCGAACAGGCTCGCCAGGTGCGTTTTCACCGTGGCGCCGCTGAGGTACAGCGCTGCCGCGATCTCCGCGTTCGTCAGGCCCTGGGCGACGAAGCGACCGACCTCCCATTCCCGCTCGGTGACCGACGGTGGACGCGCGACCGACCCGCCCGCCATCCGCAGTGCTTCCCCCGCGGGGGGCGTCGGGGCGCCGTGCTGCTCCGGTTCCCGGGTCGCCAAAGACATCAGCCGGGTGAGCGCCCCCGGCGAGACCCGCGAGCGGCCCTCAGCCGCGTCCTGGACCGCCCCCAACACGAGGTCGGGGGCGGCGTCCTTCAACAGGAACGAGAGCGCACCGGCACGCAGCGCGTCCAGCAAGAACGCGTCAGTGTCGAAGGCGGTCAGCACGACGATGCGGGCGCGGGTTCCCGCGGCGACGAGGGCACGCGTCGCATCGATTCCGCTCATCCCGGGCATGCGGATGTCCATGAGCACCACGTCGGGGTCGAGTCGCTGGACGGCCTCGATGGCGGCCCGCCCGTCGGGCGCCTCGCCGACCACCTCGATGCCGTCCACTCCGTCGATCATGAGACGGATTCCCGCCCGCATGAGCGCCTCATCGTCGACGATGAGCACGGCGACCCGTGGCGTCACTCCCATGGCAGCGTTACCTCCACTCTGAAGTGGTGATCCGGCGTCGTCCCGAACCAGGACGCGCCCCTGAGCAGCGAAACGCGCTCGGCCACGCCGGTGAGCCCATGCCCGGTGCTGATCACCGGCTGAGGGGGACGCTCCGGCAGGCGGTTCTCGGCGCGGAGCACCACCTGGCCCGGCTCGCGCGCGATCAGGATCGTGACGGCCTCGCCCGGCGCGTGCTTGGCCGCATTCACGAGCGCCTCCTCGAGGATGCGGCTCAGCGTCACGGCCCGCGCCGGGAAGCAGGCCACCTCCTCAGGGGTGATCCCACGCCAGGTGAGGTTCACGTCCTGACCCGCGAGGCGGGCGGCCTCCACGAGCGCCTCGATGGACGCTGCCGTGGGGAGCGGGACGGCCTCGCCCAGATCGGCGGGGTCGCGCAGCGCCGTCAGCGCCTCGCGGAGCATGCCGCCCGCGGTGGCCGCCGCGTCGCGGATGGTCTGCGCGGTGCTGCGGATCTGTTCGGGAGGCAGATCGTCGCGGCTGGCGAGTGCGCCCGCGTGGATGGCGACGACGGACAGTTGGTGGGAAATGCCGTCGTGCATGTCGCGGGCGAGGGCCCGGCGCTCCTCGGCGCGGGCGCGCTGCACGTCGATTTCCCGGCTGCGAGCGAGCGCAGCGTTGGCGCGCTCGGCCGCTGCTGCCTGCTCGCGAAGCGCCGTCACCAAGGCCGCCCGCGTGCCACGGACCCGCCCCCACAGCAGCGGTCCGGCCGTCATCACGGCCGCGACCAAGGCGACCGCCAGCGGGCTCCCGGCCAACCCCGTCTGGGCGGACCCCGCCACCGCGTCCTGCCAAGACGACATCGCCGCCATGCCGAAGGCCATCGTCACTGTCAGCGAAGCGTCGAGCGTCAGGGAACGGCGCTCGCCGAGCCGGACGAGGGCGACGATGGCCGCAGGCATCGCGAACGAGCTGACCACCCCGGCCAGGACCAGCGCCACGTTGCCCACGATGGAACGGCGGAGGGGGCCCACCGCGATGGACGCCGCGATGCCCACGAGGAGGTCTGCGACCAGGAAGGGGGCCAGGACGGCGATCTGGGCCTCCCCGGATTCGTCGAGGGTGAGCCCGAACAACACCACGTAGGCGAGTGCTCCGACACCGCAACACACAGCCGAGACCAGCAGCGCCCACAACCGGGGGTGGCGCGCGGCGAGGGGGCGCGACGAGGACGCCGACAGGGCGGAGGACTGCAGCACCTTCGTCATCCTAGGTTCGGGCCGCGCCCAGGGGATCACCCAAACGGGTGAGGGAATGCTCGGCGAAGTCCACCCGCATGGGCGATCCGGGGCAGACGCTGGCCCGCAAGGCTGGACGACATGATGACGAACACCTCGACGGACCACGCGCCCACCCCGGCCGGACCGTCCTCCTCCGGCGCCTCGGTCCTTCGCCCGCTGGCCTACCACCGCCTCCTGCTGTCTCCGGCCCAGGGCACCCGCTGGTGGCGTCCGCTGGCCGTTGTCGGGGCCACGGTGGGCCTCTACCTCGCGTTCGTGCTTCCGCTGCTCATCCTCACGGTGGTCGCGATGGAGGGGACCTTCGGGGACCGCTGGATCCCGACCCCTGAGCTCAGCGACCCGTCGAACCCGGCCGACATGGTCGTGGGACTCGGCATGATCGCGCTCATGGTGCCGGCCGCGGCCCTGGGGATGCGCTGGGCTGGGCGCGCCCCCGGGATCCTGCACTCGGTGCGGCGGCGCGTGCGGTGGGAGCTTCTCCTGCGTGCCGGCGTGGTCCTCCTGCCGCTGTATGCGCTCGTCAACACGGCACAGTTCCTGGTCGCGCCGCCCGCGGACCTGGCTTGGCCGACGGTGAACGCGCACACCCTCCTCCTGTACGTCCTCTTCGTCCTCCTGGTTCCGCTGCAGTGCGCGGGGGAGGAGTACGTCTTCCGGGGCCTGCCGCTGCAGGTGTTCGGGACGTGGCTACGCTCGCCCCTGTGGGGCATCCTCATCCCGGTGCCGTTCTTCGTGCTCGCGCACGGCTACGACTGGGTGGGACAGATCGACATCGCGGTGTTCGCCGTCTGCATGGGGGCACTGACGTGGAAGAGCGGCGGGCTGGAGTGCGCCATCGTCCTGCACACCGCCAACAACCTGACGCTGTTCCTGTTCACGACGTTCAGCGCGTCTTCAACCCTGGAGCAGGGGGCCGTCGATCCGATGCTGTTGCTGATCAGTCTGCCCGTGACGCTCGGCAGCACCGCCTGGATCTGGTGGTGGGTGTCGCGTCGCTATGGCGTGCGCGCCCTCGAGCCGGTGGTGGAGGTCGCCCGACGCGGCGCCGCGTGTGCGTAGCGGCTATCCCTCCCCTCGCTAATGTGATATCACTTAGCTATCAGATTCTAAGGAGGCGTCATGACACAGGGCACTGTGATGCAGGAGGAGCCCTCGGTGGGCGGCGAGGCGGCCGGTCGTCCGGTCGGGCACGAAGGCACCCGCGTCACCGTCGAGGAGCGGACGGCATGGTCGATGTCGGGGGCGGCCGCGCTGGTGATCGCCCTGCTGCTGCTGGCCGGGTCGAGTTGGGGCCTGGTGGCGGCGATCAGCGCCGACACCAACGGACGCCCCGTCAGCGCGGTGGGTGTGGTCGCCTCCGTGGTGGCGTTCGTGCTGTTCCTGCTGGTGGTGTCGTCGCTGACCATCGTCGCCCCGGGCGACACCAAGGTGACGCAGTTCTTCGGACGCTACCTCGGCACCGTCCGCAAGCAAGGCCTGTTGATGACGGTGCCCCTGACGACCAAGAAGAAGGTCTCGGTCAAGGTCCGCAACTTCGAGACCAACGAACTGAAGGTCAACGACGCCGACGGCAACCCCATCAACATCGCCGCCATCGTCGTATGGCAGGTCGCCGACACGGCCAAGTCGGTGTTCGCCGTCGAGCAGTACGAGGACTTCGTGACCGTCCAGGCCGAGTCCGCCCTGCGTCACGTCGCCTCCTCCCACCCCTACGACTTCGCCGATGCGGGGGAGGAGAGCCTGCGCGGCTCCACCGACCTGGTCTCTCGCGAACTGGCCGAGGAGGTCGCCGCCCGGATCACGATCGCGGGCCTGGAGGTCGTCGAGACGCGGATCTCCTCGCTCGCCTACGCGGCCGAGATCGCTCATGCCATGCTGCAGCGGCAGCAGGCCTCCGCCGTCCTTGCAGCCCGCAGCAAGATCGTCGAAGGCGCGGTCGGCATGGTGGAGCAGGCGCTGGCCAGGCTGGAAGCGGACGACGTCGTCACCCTCGATGAGGAGCGGAAGGCCGCCATGGTCTCCAACCTGCTCGTGGTGCTGTGCTCGGACTCCCGGTCGACGCCGGTGATCAACACTGGGACGCTGTACGGCTGATGTCGCCAGACGACGACGCGACGCCACCGGAGGCATCCGCGTCCCCGGCGTCGAGGCGGCGGGAGCGCAAGTCGCTCCTGCTCCGCCTCGACCCGGCCGTTCACGAGGCCTTGGCCAAGTGGGCCGCCGACGACCTGCGCAGCCTCAACTCCCACATCGAGTTGTTGCTGCGGGACGCCTTGAAGAAGGCCGGGCGCGACCCGAAGGCACCGCCGCTCCGCAAGCCGGGACGCCCGCCCGCGGACCCGACCTGATCCGCCGGGCCGGCCTGGCAACCGCGGGCCCGTGGTGGGTGATCACCTAGGATGAGGACGACGAAAGGGAGGTCGGCATGTCCATGTTCGGCACGGAAGGCGGCGGCTTCGACATGAACGCCCTGCTCGCCCAGGCCCAAGCCATGCAACAGCAGATGGCCAACGCGCAGGCCGAACTGGCGGCCACCACCGTCGAAGGCACCGCGGGCGGCGACCTCGTGCAGGTCACCATGACCGGCGAGGGCGATGTGACCGCCGTCGTCATCGCTCCGGCCGCGATCGACCCCGAGGATCCCGAGACGCTCGGGGACCTCATCGTCGCCGCGCTGCGGGACGCGTCCACCCAGGTCAAGGCTTTGGCGAACGCGGCGATGCCGCAGTTGCCGAACCTGCCCTTCTGAGCGGAGACACGTTGTACGAGGGTCCCATCCAGACGCTGATCGACGAGCTGGGTCGGCTACCGGGGATCGGTCCCAAGAGCGCGCAGCGGATCGCGTTCCACCTGCTCAACACCGACCGCGACGACGTCGACCGGCTCGTGGTCGCGCTGCGCGAGGTCGTCGACAAGGTGAAGTTCTGCGACATCTGCTTCAACGTGTCGGAGGAGACTACCTGCCGGGTGTGCCGTGATCCGCGCCGCGACCAGACCACCATCTGCGTCGTCGAGGAGTCCAAGGACGTCGCCGCCATCGAACGCACCCGCGAGTTCCGCGGGCTCTACCACGTCCTCGGGGGGGCGATCAGCCCCATCGATCACGTCGGCCCCGAAGACCTCCACATCGCCGAACTGCTGCGTCGGCTGTCCTCCCCGGTCATTACCGAGGTCATCCTCGCCACCGACCCGAACCTGGAGGGCGAAGCCACCGCCACCTACCTCACCCGACTGCTGGCCAGCGCCGGGATCACGATCTCGCGGCTGGCGTCCGGCCTGCCCGTGGGCGGCGATCTCGAGTTCGCCGACGAGATCACTCTTGGCCGCGCCTTCTCGGGGCGGCGCGCCGTCACCGTCTAAGAACCCTGCTGCCTCACACATTCACAAGGAGAGATGCGCTGTGCCCATCCGTCTGATCGCCACCGACATGGACGGAACACTGCTCCGCAGCGACCACCGCACCATCAGCCCCCGCACCCGGGAGGCGTTCGCCCGCGCCCGCGCCGAGGGGATCGACGTGCTCGCGATCTCGGGGCGTCAGCCCTACTCGATCGGCGCGATCGTGGCCGACTCGCCGCTGGACGGCTCCGTCGTCGGCAGCAACGGCTCGGTCGCCATGAACACCCTCACCCGCGAGATCCTGTTCGAGGAGACCCTCAGCGTCCACGCTCAGCGGGCGATCGTGGAGGGCATCCTGCGCGTCTACCCCGGCGTCAAGGTGTCCTCGGCGCGACAGGCGGGCGACGTGTACGTCACGCAGCACGGCTACGCGGGCATGGAGGACCCGGGCGCTGAGGTGTCCCGGTGGGCGGTGTCGCACCGGCGCGCCGATCTGGAGGAGGTGCTGGCCGAGCCGTCGGTGAAGCTGGCCCTCCTCGATCTGGACGTCCCGTCCGAGGCGCTCTTGGAGTTGGCGCGCGAGCTCGCGGTTCCCGGAGCCGGGCCCACCACCTCGGGGGCGCCGTTCCTGGAAGTCGGCAAGGAAGGCATCTCCAAGGCGACCGCCCTGGCGCGGTTCGCCCACGATCGCGGCTACTCTGCCGACGAGGTGGTGGCCTTCGGCGACAACAACAACGACGTCGAGATGCTCGCCTGGGCCGGGCACAGCGTCGCGATGGCCAACGCTGTCCCCGCCGCGATGGAGGTCTCCGACGAGGTGACGGCCACCAACGACGAGGACGGCGTCGCGCAGGTCATCGAGCGACTGCTGGGCTGAGGCGCACGGCGGGGGATCCGCACCTGAGGACGCCGAGGTTGGGCATCCGTCGTGCCCGTGTCAGCCCCGCGCCGTAGGCTGAGCGCATGCGCGCAGTCTTCGTCGAGCAAGCCGACCCCACCGCCCCGCTGTCCGCCCTGCGGGTGGGGGAGCGACCCGAACCCGAGGTGCCCGAGGGCTGGGTGAAGGTGCAGGTCGAGGCGGCCGGACTCAACCACCACGACCTGTGGTCGCTGCGCGGCGTCGGGTTGCCCGCCGACCGGATGCCGATGATCCTCGGCACGGACGCCGCCGGACGCACCGAGGACGGCCGCCCCGTCATCGTCCATTCGGTCATCTCGACGCCGGGCTGGGTGGGCGATGAGACCTACGACCCGCGTCGCAGCCTGCTGTCGGAGCTGCACCAGGGCACCCAGGCGGAATGGGTCACCGTGCCCGCGGCCAACCTCATCGACCGGCCCGACTTCCTCACCGCCGAACAGGCGGCCTGCCTGCCCACCGCGTGGCTGACCGCCTACCGGATGCTCACCCACGATTCGGGCCTGGCCAAGCCGGGCACCGTCCTCGTCCAGGGCGCCTCCGGCGGGGTGGCGTCGGCCGCGATCGCGCTGGCTCACGCACTCGGGCACCGGGTCTGGGCGACGGCCCGCACCGAGGAGAAGCGCGCGTTCGCGCTCGCTCAGGGTGCTGAGCAGGCCTTCGAGCCGGGCGCCCGCCTGCCCGAGCGCGTCGACGCCGTGATCGAGACGGTCGGGGAGGCCACCTGGTCGCATTCGCTGAAGTCGCTGCGTCCCGGCGGCACCGTGGTCACCTGCGGCGCCACCTCCGGCCCCAACCCGCCCGCCGACCTCAACCGGGTGTTCTTCCTGCAACTGCGGGTCATCGGCTCCACGATGGGCACGCGTCAGGAGTTTGGGGAACTGCTCACGTTGCTGCGCCAGACGGGACTGCGTCCCGCCGTCGATCGTCTGGTGTCCTTCGACGAGGCGCCCGAGGCGTACGCGGCCATGGAGGAAAGCTCGATGCTCGGCAAAATCGTCCTGCGTCCCTGACCCGGTTTCCGCTCGAAGGCGGGCGGCTTGGTCGAAGGTTGCAGGCGTCCCTACACTGGGAGGGTCTGCAAGGCTGAGATGGGGCCATCACCCCGGAGCCGCCGGAAGAACAGCCCTCGGGCTCACTAGAACCGGCTGCGGCGCATAAGGAAGCGGGACGTCTCGGCGTCCAAGGAGGGTGGTACCGCGGGGCTCGCGCCTCGTCCCTTCGTCCGAACGAGGAACGAAGAGGATGAGATGACCACCCAACCCGGGTACAACGCCGTCGCGCCGCAGGTAGACCTTCCCGCGATGGAGCACGAGGTGCTCGCGTTCTGGCGCGACCACGGCACGTTCGAGCGGACCCTCGCCCAGACCGATGGCTCGCCGCGCTGGACCTTCTACGAGGGACCGCCCACGGCCAACGGCATGCCCGGCACCCACCACATCGAGGCCCGTTCCTTCAAGGACATCTTCCCCCGGTTCAAGAC
>NZ_DAIOIA010000116.1:0-9082 GCF_036744435.1 Propioniciclava sp.
GCGAGTCCTCG
Source organism: Propioniciclava sp. (assembly GCF_036744435.1). NCBI lineage: Bacteria > Bacillati > Actinomycetota > Actinomycetes > Propionibacteriales > Propionibacteriaceae > Propioniciclava > Propioniciclava sp. The sequence continues at coordinate 12 of NZ_DAIOIA010000116.1, forward strand.
GCGCGCTGACCCTCAGTCCTCGGCGGGCTGACCCTCAGTCCTCGACGGGCTAGCCCTCAGTCCTCGGCGAACTCCGGCGAGGACTGAGGGTGACGGCGCCGAGGACTGGGGCTGGGGGCGTCGAGGACTGGGGCTGGACGTGGCCAGGGCTGGCGTGCCCGGGGGCGGGCGGCTACTTGACCTGCAAAGTGGTGAGGCAGGTGGCGTCCTCGGCGCCCGTGGCGAACGGGACGCTACCCGTCTTTCCGTCGACGGTCACCGTCACCGTGCCGCTGATGTCGCGCGGCAGCCAGAAGCCCACGAACCCGTTGGCGTAGGTGGTGGCGTCCGCGTCGACCAGGGTCGCGCCCGCGGCATCGGTGATGGTGACGTGCACCGAGGTGTTCGCCAGTTCGCCCTTGCACGTAGCGAGGCTGTGGAAGTAGCAGTCGTGCGTCTGGGACGCGAACGGCGCGATCGACAGATAGAACTCGTTCGCTCCGGACAGCGGGACGGACGTCTCGGCCTTGCCGTCACCGACGATCACGTGGTCGGGACGCACCGACGCCTTCAGCTGCAGCGGACGCGCCGTCGGATCCTGGTCGAGCTTCTCCACGATCTGCTGACCACTCAGGCCGGACAATCCCAGGGACGCCAGCACGTCGCTCGCTGCCGGGGCGCCCGCCGAGGTCGTGGCGGCCGGGGCAGGGGTGGTCGCCGGGGCCGAACAGCCCGCCAGCGCGACGAGCGCGGCGAGGCCGACGAGCGGAAGGGTCAGGGTCGTGAGCTTCATGGGGATTCCTCGGATCGACTGATTCCTACAAGCCGTAGTATAGGCATACCCCCTAGAGGTATGGCGCCTGCTGGGTCGGGCTTCGCCTGGGTCCGACCGCGTTGCACAGGTCTCGGGGGACGATGCGACGGTTGCAGTCCGCCACCTCTGGGAAAACCCCCTAGTCAAAACCTTGTTCTTCGGATTGGAAAAGGTTCCACTCCGGATGGCTTGCCCGCGTCGGGGTGTCCGCGCTTGGATGCTTGTAAACGTTTCCATTCGGACCAAAGGTGACCCGATGACCAACCAACGACCGACGCTCGCGCAGGTGGCGCGGCACGCAGGCGTGTCCGTTGCGTCGGTCTCCCGTGCCCTGAACGGGGGCTCCGCCAGCCGCGACACGGTGGAACGCGTCCGGGCCGCCGTCAACGAACTCGGCTACGTCCCCGACGCCACCGCGCGGCTGCTCAAGCTCGGCCACACCCCCTCCATCGCGTGCGCCGTCCCCGATATCGCCAACCCGATCTACGTCGAGATGGTCAAGGCCATGGAGGCCGTCGCCAAGCGCGAAGGGTTCCGCCTGACCCTCATCTCGGTGGGCAGCGACGCAGGCGAGATCTCCGACCTGGTCCGCAGCATGGACCGCGGTTTCGCCGACGGGCTGATCATCACGCCGCTGCGCGTCACCGACGAACTCCTCGAAGCGCTGCTCACGCTGTCCGTGCCGCTCGTGGTCATCGGACGCATCGACGCCGACGTGCCCATCGACGCCGTCGGCGTCGACTCCGAGGCGGGCGTCCGGATCGCCATCGATCACCTGATCGCCGCCGGTCACCGCGCCGTCACCCTCGTCAACGGCCCCGCCGACACCACCCCGGGTGGGGCCCGCCTCGACGCCTACACCGCGGCCGCCCACGCGCACGGCTTCGCGCCGCGCGTCGTCACCGCCGCCGACTTCACCACCGAGGCCGCCCTGGACGCGCTCGGCGACCTGATGGCGGACGCCGACGCCCGGCCGAGCGCCGTGCTCGCCACCAACGATCTGCTCGCGGTCGGCGTCATGCGCGCCGCCGCCCGGGCGGGCGTCCAGGTCGGCGCCGATCTCGGCGTCGTCGGCATGGACGACACCGTCTACGCCAATCTCGTCCACCCGCCGCTCACCAGCGTCTCCTTGGGGGCCGCCGAGCGCGCCACCCGCGCGGTGGAACTCCTGCTGCACCGCATCGATCACCCCGGACGCGCCCACCGACGCGTCACCGTCGACCCCGCGCTCGTCTCGCGGGAGTCCAGCCCGAACCGAAAGGAGGGGTCGCAATGACGACGGAGTCATTGGCCCTCGTCGACACACCCGTGAGGCCACCCCGGCGCACGGCCCGCGCGCGGGCTCGACGCGTCGAGGCGGCGGTGCTGGTCATCCCGGCCCTCATCCCGATCCTCATCTTCAGCGTCGCACCGCTGCTGAGCGGCATCGGGCTGGCGTTCACCGACGCCTCCCTGCGACGCAACGCCACCAACCAGTTCATCGGGCTGCAGAACTTCGCCGACCTGCTCGGCGACACCATGTTCTGGGAGTCGTTCCGGATCGGCATGGTCTGGGCGGTGTCGGTGACGACGCTGCAACTGGTGGCCGGTCTGGTCCTGGCGCTGCTGCTGAACGCCAACCTGCGCTTCCAGGGGCTGGCACGCGTGCTGGCGCTCATCCCGTGGGCGATGCCGCCGGTCGTCGTCGCGATCATGTGGCAGCTCATCTACTCCACCAACGGGCCCCTGAACGCCGTCCTGTCGCTGTTCGGGCCGACCGTCACCACCAACTGGCTGGGCGACTTCTCCACCGCGTTGCCCGCGGTCATCGTCGTCGGCGTGTGGGTCGGGATGCCGCAGACCACCATCACCTTGCTGGCCGCGCTGCAGCAGATCCCCACCGAGCAGGTCGAGGCCGCCGCGATGGACGGCGCCAACGCATGGCGCCGCTTCCGCCACGTGTCGCTCCCCGCGATCCGGCCGGTCATGGCGTCCATCACCAGCCTGAACTTCATCTGGAACTTCAACTCGTTCGGCCTGGTCTACGTGATGACCGAGGGCGGACCGGGCGGCCGCACCATGCTGCCGATGCTGTTCACCTACCTGGAGGCGTTCAAGAGCCGCAACCTCGGTTACGCGTCCGCGATGGGCTGCGTGCTCGTCCTGATCGTCGTGCTGCTGCTGGCGATCTACCTGTGGAGCCAGTTCCGAGAGAAGGAAGCGAAGTGACCAGCCACATCTCGCCCTGGGCCCGCGCCGGGCAATACGCCCTCCTCGTGCTGTTCATGGTCTTCCTGGCGTTCCCCCTGCTGTGGCTCGTGTCGGCCTCCTTCAAGAGCAGCCGCGAGCTGATGAACCTCGACATCACCTTGTTCCCCCGCGAGTTCCACCCCGAGAACTACCTGGTCGCCTGGAACCAGCAGGGCCTGGTCGGCTCGGCCGGGAACAGCCTGATCGTGGCGCTGTCGACGATGGTGCTGGTGATTGTCTTGTCGTTGCCCGCCGCCTACGCGTTCGCGCGGTTCCGCGGCCTGCTGCGTACCGTCGGCACCGGCTGGATCCTCGTTTCGCAGGTGTTCCCGGTGATCTTGATCATCATCCCGCTGTTCCTCATCCTGCGGGACGCGGGCCTGGTCAACACCCTCCCCGGCCTGATCCTGGTCTACACGACCTACACGATGCCGTTCGCCTTGTGGATGTTGCAGGGGTTCGCCGCGTCCATCCCCGCCGAACTGGAAGAGGCCGCGGCCGTGGATGGCGCCAGCCGGTTCCGGACGCTCACCAAAGTGGTGTTCCCGCTGCTGCTGCCCGGCATCGCCGCCACCGCGATGTTCGCGTTCGTGTCGGCCTGGAACGAGTTCTTCTTCGCTCTCGTGCTGATGCAGACCCCCGACAACTACACGCTGCCGATCGCCTTGAAGATGTTCATCGGCGGCGAGGGCAAGGTGGCGCTCGGACCGCTGGCCGCGGGCGCCGTGCTCGCCACGATCCCGAGCATCATCTTCTTCTCCATCATGCAGCGCAAGCTCGTCTCCGGCATGCTCGCCGGCTCCGTCAAGGGCTGACCCAGCCCTCCCCCGATCGCCCCGTCACGTCTCGTCGAAACAACCAAGGAGAACCGTCAATGAAGACATCCAAGCTCGCTGCGGCCGTCCTGGCCGCCACCGTGGCCCTGGGGCTCACCGCCTGTGGTGGCGCCCCAGCCCAGACCCCGACCGCCACCGGTCCGATCAACCTCACGTTCCAGTCGCTCTCGGATCAGCCGGGCGCCATCGCGGCGACCAAGGAGATCGTCGAGGCCTGGAACACCGCCAACCCGACCATCAAGGTCGAGACCATCCAGGCAGGCTGGGACGGCGTCTTCGACAAGCTGACCACCCAGTTCAGCGGCAAGAGCGCCCCCGACGTCATCCACTACGAGGCGGCCTCCATCCTGCCGTTCGCCGCCGACGGCTATCTGCGCGACCTCAGTAAGGACATCTCCGCCTCCGCGAAGGCCGAGATCAGCGACGGTGTCTGGGACTCGGTGACGTTCGACGGCCAGATCGTCGGCGTCCCCACCCAGATGCAGACCTACGTCGTGTTCGCCAACACCAAGCTGCTTGCGGACGCCGGGGTCACCGTTCCTGCGGGCGACTCGATGACGTGGGAGCAGTTCGCCGACATCGCCAAGCAGGCCACCAAGGGTGACGTGAAGGGCCTGGGCTGGGGGCTGAAGTCGCCGACCGCCACGATGATGGCGCTGGGGCCGATCAACGGTGCCGCCTTCTTCACCGGCGAGGGGGACAAGGCCGAGATCGCGATCGGGGACAACGAGATCGCGCTGCCGAAGGCGATCCGCGCGCTGTCCGATGCGGGCAGCCTCGACCCGACGTCGCTGACCCAGAGCGGCGGTGACGTCCTCAAGGCGTTCTACGCCGGCAAGTACGCGATGACGGTCCAGGGCTCCTACCAGGCCGCCAACATCGCCAAGGACGCCCCCGAGGGCTTCGCGTGGGTGGAGCTTCCGCCGCTGTCCGGCACGAAGGGCACCTACCAGGCCGCCAACCCGCAGACCCTGTCGGTCAACATCGACTCCGCGCACGGCGCCGAAGCCGCGAAGTTCGTCGAGTTCTTCACCCAGCCCGCGAACATGGCCAAGCTGAACCAGGCCGACGCCCTCATCCCGGCCTCCAAGACGGCCCGCGAGCAGATCCTGACGGCGACCGGCGGCAAGGACGGCTGGGCGATGACGCTGAAGTCGGGCGAATCGCTCACCTCGGCTCCCTACCTGAAGGCGACGAACTACGCCCAGTGGAAGGACACCGTCGCCACGCCCGCGTTCCAGAAGTACCTGACCGGCCAGATCGACGAGGCGACGCTGACGTCGGAGCTTGAGGCCGGCTGGAAGCGCTGATCCACCCCATCCACGAGAACAAGAGGCAGCGAGGTTCGGACATGACACACGCGCAGGACCGTCTGGTCGCGGTGATCGTCGGAGCAGCCGTCGGGGACGCCCTCGGCGGGGCGGTCGAGGGTTACTCCCCTGAACAGATCCGGGAGCGTCACGGCGGGCCGGTCACCGGCATCGTCGGCCCCTGGTTCGCCGACTGGGAGAACGCCCGGCCGATGTCGCCCTATCACAAGGGCGATGGCCTGGTCACCGACGACACGTTGATGACGCACGCCCTGATCGACACCTACGAGCGGGTCGGTGGGCACCTGAGCGCGTACGACATCGCGTCGACGCTGGTGCCGATCATGATGTCCGAGCCTCGCTGGATCCCCGAGTTGGAGAAGACCACCGTCATCTTGAACCGGGTTTTCCTGGCCGAGAAGTGGATCGTGCTGCGCAACCACTACGCGCACGCCGATCCGCGGGAGGCGGGCACCGGGAACGTCGTCAACTGCGGTGCAGCCATGTACATGGCGCCCGTGGGGGCGGTGAACGCGGGCGATCCCGAGGCGGCCTACGCCGAGGCGATCGACGTCGCCGGGGCCCACCAGTCCAGCTACGGACGCGAGGCCGCCGGGGTGTTCGCCGCGGCCGTCGCGGCGTCCCTGGCCCCGGACGCCACCGCGCAGTCCGTGTTCGACGCGGCCCTGGCGGTGTCCCACGACGGGACGCGGGCCGCCCTGCTCGCGATCGGTGCGGCCGTGGACGCCTGGGACGGTGGGTCTGATCTCGCCGTCGCCCTGCGGGACGCCATCCGCCCGTTCGACATGGTGGGGGAGGCGTACCGGGAGCCCGGCATGGACGCCCGCAAGCCGTCCCGCACCAAGTCGATCGAGGAACTGCCGGTCGCGCTCGGGTTCGTCCTGGCGCACCGGGGCGACTTCCGCGCCGCCGTCCTGGGCGCGGTCAACTACGGCCGTGACTGCGACTCGATCGCCACCATGGCGGGCGCGATCTGCGCAGGCCTGGGCGGGACGGCCGCAGTCCCGACCGAGTGGGCGGACGCCGTCGCCGCGGCGTCCCGCATCGACCTCGTCGCGGTCGGGCACCGGCTCGCCGCCGTGGCAGCGAGCCTGGCCGTCGGGGACGCGGAGCGGGCTGCCCGCACCGCGGAGATCGCGCGGGCCCGCGCCGCTGCGCTGATGGCGGAGGTGCCGGCATGAGGCTCACCTGGGTGCAGCCCGAGGATCTGCTGTTGCACGCGTTCGTGCAGGCGCAGGCCGAGGGCACCGACGTCTCGGACCTGACGGCGCGCTGGCTGGAGGTCGCCGGAACGCTGGACGCCCCGGTCAGCGGAGCGGCCGTGACCCCGGCATCCGACGCCGACCGCGACCTGGCCCGCCGCCTGCTGGAGGAGGTGGAGGCCCGCACCGTCCGGCACGCCGACGACGCGGCCGCCGTCTTCGCCCGCTCGGCGGCCCCCGTGGACCTGCCCACGCAGGCCGCCCCCGACCGGGTCCTCGGTGCCTGGCTCGGCCGGGCCGCGGGCTGCCTGCTGGGCAAGCCCGTCGAGAAGATCCCGCGCGTCGGCATCCGCGCGATCCTGGACGACCTGGGCGAATGGCCGCTGCGGCAGTACTTCACCGAGCAGGGCCTCGACCCCGCCGTCGGCGAGCGCTACCCGTGGAACCGGCGCAGCCGACCCACGTCGCTGCGGGAGAACATCGCCGGGATGCCCGAGGACGACGACCTCAACTACCCGCTGCTCAACCTCGAGCTGCTGGAGCGGCTCGGGGACGCCTTCACCGTCGACGACGTCGCCACGAGCTGGCTGGCGAACCTGCCCGCCGGGCGCGTCTTCACCGCCGAACGGGTCGCCTACCGCAACCTGCTCGACGGCGTCCCGCCCGCCCTGGCCGGGTCGACGCGCAACCCGTTCCGCGAGTGGATCGGCGCGCTGATCCGCGGCGACGTGTTCGGCTGGACCCACCCGGGACGCCCCCGGGAGGCGGCCGCCCTCGCCTTCGTCGACGCCTCCCTGTCCCACGTCCGCGACGGCATCCACGGCGAGATGTGGGTCGCCGGTGCGGCCGCAGCGTCCGTCGTCGCCGACGACCTTGACACGGTGCTGCGAGCGGGGGCGTCCTGCGTCCCCGAAGCCTCCGGGCTGCGCGAGGCGGTCGACTTCGGCGTCGAGACGGCTCGGGATCGCGACCTCGACGCGGGCCTGGACCGGCTGCACGCCCGGTACGGCCACCTGCACTGGGTGCACGTGCTCAACAACGCCGCCACGATCACGTGGGCGCTGGCGTCCACCACGGACGCCGACGGGCGGCCCGGCTTCGGCGCGGCGATCGCCCGGGCGTCGATGGCGGGCTGGGACACCGACTCGGCGGGCGCCACCGTCGGCTCGCTGGCGGGTGGGCTGCTGGGCGCGGCGGCGTTGCCGCCCGCGTGGATCGACCCGATCGAGGACCGGTACGCCACCAGCCTGCCCGGGTTCGACGGCGTCAGCTTCACCGAACTCGCGCGGCGGACGATCGCGCTCGCCGGGAGGGCATCATGAGCTCGGTCGTGGTGGTCGGCAGCGTCAACGCCGACCTGTCGGCGCGGGTGGCGCGCATCCCCGCCCCGGGTGAAACGGTGCTGGCTACCGGCTTCGCGCGGTCCCCGGGCGGCAAGGGAGGCAATCAGGCCGTCGGGGCGGCCCGCGCGGGCGGCGCCGACGTGACCTTCGTGGGGGCGGTCGGCACAGATGCGGACGGCGCCTGGCTCGCCGACCGGCTCGACGCCGCCGGGGTGGACGTGGCGACGCTGACCCGGGTCGAGGGGCCCTCGGGGCAGGCGCTGATCAGCGTCGACGCCGCCGGGGAGAACGCGATCGTCGTCGTCCCCGGTGCCAACGCCGCCTTCGCCGAGGTGACGCCCGTCCAAGCCGACGCGATCGCCCACGCCGACGTCGTGCTCGCCCAACTGGAGACCCCGCTGGCCACCATCACCGCGGCCGCCCGGATCGCCCGCGCCCACGGTGTGCGGTTCCTGCTCAACGCGGCCCCCTCCCAGCCGCTGCCACCCGACCTGCTCGCCCTCCTCGACGTGCTCATCGTCAACGAGCACGAGGCCCGCGACGTCGCGGGCACCGACGACCTCGACGAGGCGCTCACCCGGCTCGTCGCCGAGGTGGGGACCGTCGTGCTGACGCTCGGGGCGTCCGGGTCGCGCGTCGTGCACCGCGGGCAGGAGCCGATCAGCGTCCCCGCCCGTCGCGTCGAGGCCGTCGACACCACGGCGGCCGGCGACACCTACTGCGGCGTGCTGGCCGCCGCCCTCGCCCGCGGGGCGTCCTGGGAGGCCGCCGCCGAGGAGGCGTCCGCGGCGTCGGCCTTGACCGTGACCCGAACGGGAGCCCAGGACTCGATCCCGACCCGGGCCGAGGTGCTGGCCGCCCTGTAGCGGCACCGGCACCGGGCCGGATCGCGGCAGAACTACCGCACGACAGCGCACCACCGAAGAAGGAGACATGACCGTCACACCGCAGCCGCCCGTCGGGCCGCTCAACCCGCTCGTCCCGCGCCCGATCGACCAGCCGATGGCCGTCCCGCTCGCTCCGGACGCCGACCTGAGCGTCCTGGATGCGGCGAAGATCTTCATCGCGCCGGACGATCCGGCCGACTGGGACGCCTGGCGGGCGGCACTGGAACGGTGGCGCGAGGAGGCCCGCGGACGCTACCCCGACCACGGCGCCCGCTACGAGGGTGCCGGGGCGTGGGCGTCCGAGTGCCGCGTCATCGCGCAGGTGTGGCTGTGGGACGAACTCCTCTACGACTTCGCCGAACGCCGCTTCACGCCCGACCGGCTGCTCGCCGACGCGCAGGCCCGGTTCGGGGGCTTCGACGGCGTCGTGCTGTGGCACGCCTACCCGGT
>NZ_DAIOIA010000117.1:0-8920 GCF_036744435.1 Propioniciclava sp.
ACCCGGAGAAGGTCGGCGTCGGCTACATCTACATGCTGAAGCTGCACCACCTGGTCGACGACAAGATTCACGCGCGTTCGACGGGGCCGTACTCGATGATCACGCAGCAGCCGCTGGGTGGTAAGGCGCAGTTCGGTGGCCAGCGCTTCGGTGAGATGGAGGTGTGGGCGATGGAGGCCTACGGCGCCGCGTGGGCGCTGCAGGAGCTCCTCACCATCAAGTCCGATGACGTCCCGGGCCGCGTGAAGGTCTACGAGGCGATCGTCAAGGGCGAGAACATCCCCGAGCCGGGCATCCCGGAGTCCTTCAAGGTGCTGGTCAAGGAGATGAAGTCCTTGTGCCTGAACGTCGAGGTGCTCAACTCCGACGGCACGGTCGTGGAGCTGCGTGATTCCGAGGACGACTTCCACCGTGCGGAGGAGTTCGGGATCGACCTGTCCCGCCGTCCCGGTGCCGACTCGTTCGCCGACATCGAGGAAGTCTGATTCTTTGAGGGTCGCGCTGAGCCCGTGCGGGGCTCGGCGCGACCACCCATCCGGGAGTTCGCTCCCAGCCGGCCGGGGCCCCGGTCGGTCCTGTCGTCCGGATCGGCGGCCACCGATCCGAACAGCAATCCCCAAGGTGTAGGGGAGAGAAGGAAGTAACGTGCTGGACGTCAACGCTTACGACGAGTTGCGTATCGGCCTGGCCACCGCGGACCAGATCCGCGAGTGGAGCCACGGCGAGGTCAAGAAGCCTGAGACGATCAACTACCGCACGCTCAAGCCGGAGCGTGACGGGCTGTTCTGCGAGAAGATCTTCGGTCCCACCCGGGATTGGGAGTGCTACTGCGGCAAGTACAAGCGGGTGCGTTTCAAGGGCATCATCTGCGAGCGCTGCGGCGTCGAGGTGACCCGCTCCAACGTTCGTCGCGAGCGCATGGGCCACATCGAGCTGGCCGCCCCCGTGACGCACATCTGGTACTTCAAGGGCGTCCCGAGCCGGCTGGGCTACCTGCTGGACATCGCGCCGAAGGACCTGGAGAAGGTCATCTACTTCGCGGCGTACATGATCACGTCCGTTGACGAGGACGCCCGCCACCGTGACCTGCCCTCGCTGGAGGCAAAGGTGGAAGTGGAGCGCAAGCAGATCGCTTCGCGCCGCGATGCCGACATCGAAACCCGCATGCGCAAGATCGAGGAGGACCTCGCGGCGCTGGAGGCCGAGGGCGCCAAGGCCGATGTGCGCAAGCGCGTCCGCGACCTGGGCGAGCGTGAGGTCAAGCAGTTGCGCGACCGCTCGCAGCGCGAGCTGGATCGCCTGGACGCGGTGTGGCAGCGGTTCAAGTCGCTGAAGGTCCAAGACCTTGAGGGCGACGAGATTCTCTACCGCGAGATGAAGAGCCGGTTCGGCAAGTACTTCGCCGGCTTCATGGGTGCCGAGGCGATCAAGCGCCGGCTCACCGACTTCGACCTGGAGGTCGAGTCGGAGAACCTGCGCACCATCATCGCGACCGGCAAGGGGCAGCGGAAGACGCGAGCCCTGAAGCGGCTCAAGGTGGTGTCCGCGTTCCTCACGACCGGCAACAACCCGGTCGGCATGGTGCTGGACGCCGTCCCGGTCATCCCGCCGGACCTGCGCCCGATGGTCCAGCTCGACGGTGGCCGCTTCGCGACCTCCGATCTCAACGACCTGTACCGGCGTGTCATCAACCGCAACAACCGCCTCAAGCGGCTGCTGGATCTCGGCGCGCCCGAGATCATCGTGAACAACGAGAAGCGGATGCTCCAGGAGGCCGTCGATTCGCTGTTCGACAACGGTCGCCGCGGGCGTCCTGTCACCGGGCCGGGCAACCGCCCGCTGAAGTCGATCTCCGACATGCTCAAGGGCAAGCAGGGTCGGTTCCGCCAGAACCTGCTCGGCAAGCGCGTCGACTACTCGGGCCGATCGGTCATCGTGGTCGGCCCGCAGCTCAAGCTGCACCAGTGCGGCCTGCCCAAGACCATGGCGCTGGAGCTGTTCAAGCCGTTCGTGATGAAGCGTCTGGACGACCTCAACCTCGCCCAGAACATCAAGTCGGCCAAGCGCATGGTGGAGCGTCAGCGTCCCGTCGTGTGGGACGTCCTGGAGGAGGTGATTCAGGAGCACCCCGTGCTGCTGAACCGCGCCCCCACCCTGCACCGTCTGGGCATCCAGGCGTTCGAGCCGCAGCTGATCGAGGGCAAGGCCATCCAGCTTCACCCGCTGGTCTGCACCGCCTTCAACGCCGACTTCGACGGTGACCAGATGGCTGTGCACCTGCCGCTGTCCGCGGAAGCGCAGGCGGAGGCCCGCGTGCTGATGCTGTCGACGAACAACATCCTCAAGCCCGCCGACGGACGCCCGGTCACCCTGCCGACGCAGGACATGATCATCGGTCACTACTTCCTCACGACGACCCGCGACGGGCAGCCGGGGGAGGGCCGCGCCTTCTCCAGCAAGGACGAGGCGTACATGGCGTTCGACAACGGCGAGATCCTGATCAATTCCCGGATCTCGATCGTGCTGCGCGACATTGTCCCGCCCGCGGGCGTGGAGGCACGCCCGGATGGGTCCGTGCTGCTCGACACGACCCTGGGACGCGCCCTGTTCAACGAGGCGCTGCCGTCGGACTACCCCTACGTCAACAACTCGGTGGGGAAGAAGCAGCTGGGCGCGATCGTCAACGAGCTGGCTGAGCGCTACCCGAAGGTCGATGTGGCGCGCACGCTGGATCGCCTCAAGGACATCGGTTTCAAGTGGGCCACGCGTTCGGGCGTCACCGTCTCCATCGCTGACATCCAGACGCCGCCCAGCAAGCCCGAGATCCTGGCGACCTACGACGCGAAGGCCACCAAGATCACCCGCCAGTTCGAGCGTGGCAAGGTGACCGAGGAGGAGCGCCAGCAGGAGCTGGTCCAGTTGTGGACCGACGCGACGGCCGAGCTCACCGCGGCAATGGAGGCCAACTTCACCACCGACAACCCCATCTTCATGATGGTCGACTCGGGTGCCCGAGGGAACATGACGCAGATGCGGCAGATCGCCGCCATGCGCGGCCTCGTGGCCAACCCGAAGGGTGAGATCATCGCTCGCCCGATCAAGTCGAACTTCCGTGAGGGCCTGTCGGTTCTGGAGTACTTCATCTCCACCCACGGTGGTCGTAAGGGCCAGGCGGACACCGCTCTGCGGACCGCCGACTCGGGCTACCTCACGCGGCGTCTGGTCGACGTCTCTCAGGACGTCATCATCCGCGAGGAGGACTGCGGCACCGAGCGCGGTCTCACCAAGTCGATCGTCGCTCACGACCGCAACGGCAACGTCGTGGTCTCCCCGAGCGTGGAGACGTCCGTCTACGCCCGGACTCTGGCCGCTGACGTGGTCGACGCGAAGGGCAACGTGTTGGTCGCGGCCGGGAGCGATGTCGGCGACGACAACATCCAGGCCCTGATCGACGCGGGGGTGACCGAGGTGAAGGTGCGCTCGGTGCTGACCTGCGAGTCGGCGCTGGGCACGTGCGCGATGTGCTACGGCCGGTCGCTGGCCTCGGGCAAGCTGGTCGATGTCGGCGAGGCCGTCGGCATCGTCGCGGCCCAGTCCATCGGCGAGCCCGGGACCCAGCTGACGATGCGTACCTTCCACACCGGTGGTGTGGCCGGTGACGACATCACGCAGGGCCTGCCGCGTGTCGGTGAACTCTTCGAGGCGCGTACCCCGAAGGGCAAGGCTCCCCTGGCGGAGGCCGCCGGACGCGTCCGGATCGAGGATGGCGATCGCACGCGCAAGCTGATCATCGTTCGGGACGACGGCGAGGAGGATCTGGAGTACGCGTTGCCGCGCCGGGTTCGCCTGGAGTGGGAGGACCAGCAGATGGTTCGCCACTCGATCTCCGACGGCGTCCACGTCGAGGCGGGCGAGCAGCTCTATGCCGGAACCCTCGACCCGCAGGACATCCTGCGTGTCAATGGTCTGCGCCGCGTCCAGGAGCACCTGGTCGACGAGGTGCAGGCCGTGTACCGGACGCAGGGCGCTCCGATCCACGACAAGCACATCGAGATCATCATTCGGCAGATGTTGCGCCGCGTGACGGTCATCGAGTCGGGCGACACGGCCATCCTCCCGGGTGACCTGGTCGACCGCAGCCTGTTCGAGGCGGAGAACCGCAAGGCGATCACCGAGGGTCGGACGCCCGCCCAGGGCCGTCCGGTGCTGATGGGTATCACGAAGGCGTCACTGGCCACGGAGTCCTGGCTGTCGGCGGCCTCCTTCCAGGAGACCACCAAGGTGCTGACGGACGCGGCCATTCAGGCCAAGTCCGACTCGCTGGTCGGCCTGAAGGAGAACGTGATCTTGGGCAAGCTGATCCCGGCGGGCACCGGTCTGGGCCGGTACCGCAACATCCGGGTGGAGCCGACGGCGGAGGCGCGGGCCGCGGCCTACGACCTCAGCTACGACGCCTACGACTACGACATCGCCGGGACCGCTCCGGCGTTGGCGCACGACGAGTTCGACCTCGGCGATTTCAGCTGAGCGCAACCCTGTCGTCATGGGCGCCCTCGGGACTTCGGTCCCGGGGGCGCCTGGCGTTTGGGCGCATGGGCGTCCCCGGCTACACTGGGCGGGTAACGTTCGTCGGCTAGTCATGGCCTGCACGGTTTAGTTCTTTGACCGTGCTGGGGCCTAACCACTAGTCTTTGTCGTTGTGTTCGGGCGACCGAACGAATCACCGCCCACCGGAGCGCCCGTCTCGGAGCGCCTGGGGGGCTCGCAATCCCCACGAGGATCGGTTGCACTGAGTGCCCTGCGCGCTCGACGTGATGGCTCCCCGTGCCTCCCGCGTGGCCTCGCAAGGGGTCAACAACGAAACGAAGGAATACCAGCCGGTGCCCACCATCCAGCAGTTGGTCCGCAAGGGCCGCACTGACAAGGTCAGCAAGAGCAAGACGCCAGCCCTCAAAGGCTCCCCGCAGCGCCGCGGCGTGTGCACGCGTGTGTACACCACGACGCCCAAGAAGCCGAACTCTGCCCTCCGCAAGGTCGCGCGTGTCCGGCTGTCCTCGGGCATCGAGGTCACCGCGTACATCCCCGGTGTGGGGCACAACCTGCAGGAGCACTCGATGGTGCTCGTGCGCGGCGGTCGAGTGAAGGACCTTCCGGGTGTGCGCTACAAGATCATCCGCGGCGCGCTGGACACCCAGGGCGTGAAGAACCGTAAGCAGGCGCGCAGCCGCTACGGCGCGAAGAAGGAGAAGTAATGCCTCGCAAGGGACCGGCCCCGAAGCGGCCGATCGTCGTCGACCCCGTCTACGGTTCGCCGCTGGTCTCCCAGCTGGTGAGCAAGATCCTGCTCGACGGCAAGAAGACCACCGCCCAGAACATCGTCTACGGCGCCATGGAGGGGACGCGGGCCAAGACCGGCGTTGATCCCGTGCAGACCCTCAAGAAGGCCCTGGACAACATCCGCCCGGCAGTCGAGGTCAAGTCTCGCCGCGTCGGTGGTGCGACCTACCAGGTCCCGATCGAGGTCAAGCCCGCCCGCTCCACCACGCTTGCCATGCGCTGGCTGGTCACGTTCTCCCGGCAGCGTCGCGAGAAGACGATGACCGAGCGCCTGATGAACGAGCTCATGGACGCGAGCAACGGTCTCGGCGCGAGCGTCAAGAAGCGTGAAGACACGCACAAGATGGCCGAGGCGAACCGCGCCTTCGCGCACTACCGCTGGTGATCTGGCCGAAGCTCTCCCCCGCAGTAGCGGGGGAGGGCTTCGCGCCTGTCTCGAGTCGACGACCCAAGCAACAAAGATTGGAAACTACCCGTGGCCATTGACCTAACCACGAACCTGGCCAGCGTCCGGAACATCGGCATCATGGCCCACATCGACGCCGGCAAGACCACCACGACCGAGCGCATCCTGTTCTACACCGGTATCAACTACAAGATCGGTGAGGTGCACGACGGCGGCGCCACCATGGACTGGATGGAGCAGGAGCAGGAGCGCGGCATCACGATCACGTCCGCCGCGACGACCTGCTTTTGGCACGATCACCTGATCAACATCATCGACACCCCCGGGCACGTCGACTTCACCGTCGAGGTGGAGCGCTCCCTGCGCGTCCTCGACGGCGCGGTCGCGGTCTTCGACGGGGTCGCCGGTGTGGAGCCGCAGTCGATGACGGTGTGGCGTCAGGCCACCCGCTACGGCGTGCCGCGCATCTGCTACGTCAACAAGCTGGACCGCACGGGTGCCTCCTTCGACTTCGTCGTCAAGACGATCCGCGAGCGGCTCAACGCGACCGCCGCCGTCATCCAGCTCCCCGTGGGTGCCGAGGCCGACTTCCAAGGCGTCATCGACCTGGTCAAGATGCGCGCCCTCATGTGGCGCGGCGAGACCCAGATCGGCGAGGACTACACGGTCGAGGAGATTCCGGCCGACATGCTGGCCGCCGCCGAGGCTGCGCGCGAAGAACTGATCCAGGTCATCGCCGACAATGATGACGAGTTCGCCGAGGAGTGGCTGCTGGCCGAGGACTCTGGCGAGGAAGTCACCGTCGACTCGATCAAGGCGGGTATCCGCCGGGGCGTTCTGGCGAACAAGTTCACCGCTGTCGTCTGTGGCACGTCCTTCAAGAACAAGGGCGTGCAGCCGATGCTGGACGCGGTCATCGACTACCTGCCCTCCCCGCTCGACGTCCCCGCCATCGAGGGGTTCAAGCCGGGCGACGAGTCGGTCAAGCTGGAGCGTCATCCCAGCACCGATGAGCCGCTGTCCGTCCTCGCGTTCAAGATTGCCGCGGATCCGCACCTGGGTCGCCTGACCTATGTGCGCGTCTACTCCGGCGTCTTGAAGTCGGGCTCCACCGTCCTGAACGCCACCAAGGGCAAGAAGGAACGGATCGGCAAGATCTACCAGATGCACGCCAACAAGCGTGAGGAGATCGATCAGATCGGTGCCGGCATGATCTGCGCCGTCATGGGGCTGAAGGACACCACCACCGGTGAGACCCTCACCGACCCGGGTGCTCCGATCATCTTGGAGTCGATGGAGTTCCCCAACCCCGTCATCGAACAGGCCATCGAGCCCAAGACGAAGTCGGACCAGGAGAAGCTCTCGGCTGCGATCCAGCGGCTCGTCGAGGAGGATCCGACCTTCCGCGTCCACACCGACGAGGAGACGGGCCAGACCATCATCGCCGGCATGGGTGAGTTGCACCTGGAGGTGTTCATCGACCGCATGCGCCGCGAGTTCAAGGTCGAGGCGAACATCGGCAAGCCTCAGGTCGCCTACCGTGAGACCCTGCGCCGCACCGTCGAGAAGGCCGAGTACACGCACAAGAAGCAGTCCGGTGGTTCGGGCCAGTACGCCAAGGTGCTGATCTCGCTGGAGCCCCAGGAAGCCGGCGCCGGCTACGAGTTCGTCAACGGCGTCACCGGCGGACGCATCCCGCGCGAGTACATCCCGTCGGTCGACCAGGGCGTCCAGGAGGCCATGGCTTTCGGCCCGCTGGCCGGTTACCCGGTCGAGGACATCAAGGTGACGCTGCTGGACGGCGCCTACCACGATGTGGACTCCTCCGAACTGGCGTTCAAGATCGCCGGCTCGATGGTGTTCAAGGAGGCAGCGCGCAAGGCCGACCCGGCCCTGCTCGAGCCGCTGATGGCCGTCGAGGTCACCACCCCCGACGACTACCTGGGCACCGTCATCGGCGACATCAACTCCCGTCGTGGCCAGGTGCAGGGCATGGAGGAGGCGCACGGCAACCAGGTCGTGCGTGCGCTCGTCCCGCTGTCGGAGATGTTCGGCTACGTCGGTGACCTGCGCTCGAAGACCTCCGGTCAGGCGTCCTACTCCATGGAGTTCCACTCCTACGGTGAGGTGCCGAAGTCGGTGGCCGACGAGATCATCGAGAAGGGTCGCGGCGGCGAGTGATCGCCGGCGGGACTCCCGCAAGCATGCCTCGGGGCCGAGGGAGAGCGAGTTTGACTCTCCCCCGGCGCTGAAGCAAAATTGGGAGGGTCCGTGTCTGAGCGGATCGACCCACGAAGTCAAGCAAACGTGCGCCTCGCGAACCACGCGCGGGCGAACAAGGAAATGAGGAGCCCAAGTGGCAAAGGCCAAGTTTGAGCGGACCAAGCCGCACTGCAACATCGGCACCATCGGGCACGTCGACCACGGCAAGACCACTCTGACCGCGGCGATTACGAAGGTGCTCCACGACCGTTACCCGGACCTGAACGCCGTCTCGGCCTTCGATCAGATCGATAAGGCCCCCGAGGAGCGTCAGCGCGGCATCACGATCTCGATCGCTCACGTCGAGTACCAGACCGAGAAGCGCCACTACGCGCACGTTGACTGCCCCGGTCACGCGGACTACGTCAAGAACATGATCACCGGTGCCGCTCAGATGGACGGTGCGATCCTCGTGGTCGCCGCCACCGACGGTCCGATGGCTCAGACCCGCGAGCACATCCTCCTGGCCCGCCAGGTGGGCGTGCCGGCGATCGTCGTCGCGCTGAACAAGTGCGACATGGTCGACGATGAGGAGCTCATCGAGCTCGTCGAGATGGAGATGCGCGAGCTGCTCTCCTCGCAGGAGTTCGACGGCGACAACCTGCCGATCGTGCGCGTCGCGGCCTTCCCGGCCATGAACGGCGACGAGAAGTGGTCCGACTCCATCATGGAGCTCATGGACGCGGTGGACGAGTACATCCCGCAGCCGGAGCGCGACATCGAGAAGCCCTTCCTGATGCCCGTTGAGGACGTCTTCACGATCACCGGTCGTGGCACCGTCGTCACCGGCCGTATCGAGCGTGGCATCGTCAAGACCGGCGAGACCGTCGACATCATCGGCATCCGTGAGGCCAAGCAGACCAGCACCATCACCGGTGTTGAGATGTTCCGCAAGATCCTCGACGAGGGTCGCGC
>NZ_DAIOIA010000118.1:0-3551 GCF_036744435.1 Propioniciclava sp.
GGACACCGAGGGACTGAGCGCGGAGGTCGGGGCCGCCGCGGCGTCCGAGGTGGTGTCCCGGGGGCTGAGCGCGGTGCTGGCCTTCAACGATCAGACGGCCCTGGGCCTCGTGGGGGGCCTACGCGGACTCGGGGTGGACGTCCCCGGGGATGTCTCGGTGGCAGGCTGGGACGACACCCCCTTGACCCGCATCATCCCGCCGCGGCTGACGACGGTGAGCCTGTCGCTGGACGACCTGGCGCGTGCGGCCGCCGACCGGCTGTTCGCGCTGCTGGCCGATCCCGCGCAGGTTCCCACCGAGGTCCGGCTGCCCGCGGTGCTGCAGGTCCGCGACTCCACCGGACCGGCCCCACGCTGACCGTCCCCTAGCGGAACATCGTGAGCGCGGCCTTCGCCAGGACGCGCGGATCCCGCTCGTAGTGGTGCAGCGGGGTGAGCCGGGCTTCGTCGATCCCGAGGAAGCGGTAGACCGCGATCTGGGCGGCCCGCACCGAATACTGCTCGGTGAACACCATGTCGAACGGCATCTCGACGAACTGGCTGATGAACGCGAGGTTGACCGAGTTCGCGGGCACGACGTCGGGGCGATCTCCCTTCGAGCGCCGGGCGAACAGGGCGCTGGCGTAGGGCATGTGGGCGGGGATGACGTTGACGACGGACTCCCAGATGGCGTCCGTCTTGGTGTCGATGGTGACGGCGCGGGTGTCGACCTTGGCGAGCTGGCCCAGGGTCTCGGTGAGCATCTCGCGCCCGGTCATCTCGATGAACGGCTTGTTCACGATGTCCCCCTTCTGCCGCGGGTACAGCGAGTAGCCCCAGAACACGGTCTCGTTCGGCTTCTGCGCGGCGAAGTGTGGCTGGTGGTGGACGACCAGCGAGATGAGCGCGTTCGATTCGATGAACGTGTTGAGGGCGTTGCCGGGGGCCTGCCGGGTGATCGCGGCGATCTCGTTGACCAGCAGGTGGTTGTTCGTGGTGACGGTGAAGCTGGTCCATTCGCTCTGAGTGCGGTCCCCGAAGAAGGCGTCGGGGTTGCCCAGCCCGTAGAAGTGCTCGGTCGCCTGACGCCACAACGCGGCCGAGGGGGCGTAGCGCTCGTCCTCGACGATGGCGGTGTCCAGATCGCCCAGGGAGGTGGAGTCGGTGATGGACCCGTTGGTGCAGAACACCAGGTCGCCCTCGGCCACGTCGATGCGGCCGGGGGCCCCGTCGCGGGCCACGTCGAGGTACTCCAGCCCGGTGACGCGGATCGTGTCGCGCATCGGGTCGGACTCGTCGAACACGAACGCCGTCACCATGCGGTCGGTCACGAAGCTGACGCCGTGCTCGGAGAGCCACGCCCGCAGCGGGAGGATGATGCTCTCGTACTGGTTGTACGGGGTCCGCGTGACGCCTTCGAGGGTGTTGATCCGGCTGAACTCGAGGATCATCCGGTTCATGTAGCGGCGCAGTTCCATGGCGGAGTTGTTGCGCAGGAACGCGAACGTGGTCTCCCACATGTACCAGAAGTTGGTGGTGAAGAAGTGGGGGCTCTCGGCGAACCACTCCTCGATGGAGACCCCGTTGAGTTCGGCCTCCCGGGATTCCGGCAGGGTCATCAGCTTGGTCAACAGGATGCGGTCGGTGGTGTCGAACTGCATGTGCTTGTAGTCGTCGGCGTCGCCCCGGGTGCGAGGGCCGCGCGCATCCAGCAGGCGTCCGATGTCCTTGGTGGGGTGGGCGTGGTCGAAGTCGAGGATCTCCTGGGTGACGCTCGTGCCGGGGGTGGTCAGGGACGGGATGCCACGCAGCAGATCCCAGACGTTCTCGTAGGTCTCCTCGTTCAGCATCCGGCCGCCGCGGTTCAGGTAGCCGGCGCTGTTGCCGAGCGGCCCGTGCCCGTATTCGGAGGTGTAGTCGGCGGCCTGCGCGCCATCGTTGGCGCCATGGGTGTCCAACCCCATGATGGTGATGCGGGATCCGTCCCAGCCACCGTCACGGATCAGGTAGACGGCTGCCGCCAGGGAGCCGATTCCGGCTCCGATCATGTATGCGCGGGGGCTCATGGTGGTTCTCCTTGTGTTCGTCACGACTGCGGATGCGCGGTGTCGGCGGGAGTGTCGGCGTCGCGGGCGGCGTCCAGGAAGCCCCGGACGACGAGATCGAGGTGGCCGCGGAGGGCCTGGGCTGCGGTGCGGTCGTCGGGGCGGCCGG
This sequence comes from Propioniciclava sp., assembly GCF_036744435.1. Lineage (NCBI taxonomy): Bacteria > Bacillati > Actinomycetota > Actinomycetes > Propionibacteriales > Propionibacteriaceae > Propioniciclava > Propioniciclava sp. Next base: position 2,194 of record NZ_DAIOIA010000118.1, read on the forward strand.
TGCTGGGCTGGGCGAGGGCCAGGTGAAGGGCCGCGAACACCAGCCGGGACGCCTGGGCCGCCTGGTCGCGGACGCGGCCATCCGGCGTCGGCACCGCCGCAATCAGGCATGCGGCAACGACGTCTTCCAACTCCTGGACCAGCCCGAGGCCGGCGGCCCGGTGCAGCGAGGGACCATGCCCGAACATGAGTTCACGCTGGTAGTGCATGGCGTTCTCGGGATGGTCGCCGCTGCGATCGAGCACCGGCATCACGAGGGCGAGCAGCGCCTCGGACGGGTCCTCGATGCCTGCCGCCGCGCTGCGTCCGGCGACGAGGGCGTCCCGGAATCGTTCGTTGTAGACCATCAGGAGCAGGTCCGCCTTGGTGGCGGCATAGCGAAACAGCGTGCCTGCGGCGATGTCGGCGCGCTCGGAGGCGGCCTTGGTGGTGACCTGCGCGAAGCCGAACTCGGCGAACAGGTCGCGGGCCGCCACGAGGATGCGGGCGCGCTTGGCGTCCATGTTGCGTTCCCGGCGCCGCGGCGTCATCACACCTCCCGTTGACCACACTCATTATTGAGCGTACTCAGTAAATCGGGAGGGGCAACCCCCACAGGCTCACTGCTGACGCGGGAAGGCCTCGTGCAACTGCCATTGGAGATCCTCGATGCGCTCCGCGTCGAGGGGGCCGGGCTTACCCAGCATCGAGACCAGTTTCCTGGGCCACACGACGCCGACGCCCTCGACGCTGAAGGGATCCGCGAACAGCGGCCAGTCTGCGTCCAGGAAACACAGGTAGCCGCCGACAGGGACGTCCACCTCGTCGGCCAGCGCTGCGCGGACCAGGTCGAGTTGCTTGTGCAGGCCGGCCACGAGAGAGCTGCGATCCCGCCCGCCGACGGTGAGGACCCGCCGCTTCTTGGCGAACAACCCGCCCTCGACCTTGAAGGCGGGCCGAGCATTCCGGTACCGCTTGGAGTCCACCACATAGACCCCGGTCGGGCACACCACCAGGTGGTCGATGTTGGCCCGGGTCCCCGGAATGCGCCGGTCATGCAATACCCGCAACGCGGGACCGGCCGCCTTGGCCAGCGACTGCCCCAGCCGCTGCTCCCCCACCGCGCCGGCCGACCAGGCGGTGGTCGACTGCGGATCGTCGAACACGGCCAGGAGCAGCCGCCCCGCCTTCGGGTGCGCCGCCATCATCCGCTCCCGTCGGGCATCGTGGCGCCGCTGGAACTCGGCGGCCGCCGAGGCCCCGGCCTCGCCGTCGACATGGTCGAGGCCAGGCGGCACCTCCACGGCGCGACGCGGCGCCGCGGCCGGCCCGTCCGCCAGGCTGTCCGCCCGCTGTGCCCGGCACACGACACACGTGACG
>NZ_DAIOIA010000118.1:3561-8879 GCF_036744435.1 Propioniciclava sp.
GACCACGCCTGTCACGAACACTTCTTCCGATAGCAGCAGGTCGCCGTTCCATGCGGGTTCAGGAGCCACTTCGGTCCCAGCATCTTCTGCAGCCTCAGCGCTGCCCGCAAATGGCACCAGCGTGGCCTCACCCGCCTCCAGCGTCGCGCCGCACCGCGTGCAGACTCCCGCATAGCGCAGCTTCATGCGACGGGAAGCGGGCTTGCCGGGCTGGGAATCCGGGGGTTCCTCGGGTTGCTCCACACAGGTCAACCTAGGTGAGGTCGACCCCGCGCGCTGGAGCCCCGGGCAATGCATCGTGGCCGATGCCGGAGGGCGGGCCTAGGATCGAGCCGGTCCCGCGGACCACGACAGCGAAAGAGGAACCATGGCGCCAGGCACGCAACAGCCGATTTCCCCCACCGGGATGATGGTGCTGCGCACCCTCGCCATGCCGCGCGACACCAACCCCTGGGGGGACGTGTTCGGTGGCTGGGTGCTGTCCCAGATGGACATCGCCTCAGGCCTGATGGCCGGCGAGGCGTCTGAGGGCCGCTCGGCCACCGTCGCGGTCAACGATGTGGTCTTCCACCGGCCCATCGCCGTCGGGCAGACCATCTGCATCTACGCCCAACTGGTGAAGATCGGTCGCACCTCCATGGAGATCGCCCTGCAGGTGTGGGCCCGCGACCTGGTCCACAACTACGAAGCCGACCGGGTGTTCGCCGCCGAGGCGGTCTTCCACTACGTGGCCATCGACGACGCCGGACGCCCCCGTCCGGTCCCCGAGTCGGCCCGGCAGTTCCTCTAGCGGGTCAGCCCGCATCACGCCGGGACACCCGGCCCCGCCACGGTCGGCGACGGGGCGGGGCGGGACGCGCGTCAAGCCTGCTTGGGGATCTCGTTGAGCGCCTCGTTCAGGGCGATCACCTGCTCGGCCGGGATTCCGTCCCCGGAGTGCCGCAGCAGCGCCGCCACCGTCATCCGATCGATCATGGCCTGCATCGCGGGCGGCATCTGCACATCACGGGCGACGTCACCCACGGACGCCTTCGCCTGATCCATGAGCCGCTCGATGAGCGCACCTCCGGCCGCCGTGCGCTTGATGTCGGCGAGACTGTCGTGGATCGAATAGAAGCCCTCAGGGCTCGGCACGTCGGCGTCGAACCAGTTGACGAGCTGCGCGTTCGGCATGGCGTAGTCCGGGTTGGGGGCGGACGCGCGGCGCACGTCGATGGTGTCCGTCAGCGCGCCGCTGCGGGCCGTGAGCCGGTGTTCGCCGGTCAGCGGGACGCTGAACCGGAACACGCGCACCCCGCGGAGGGACTCGACCAGGACGTCATCGCACCACAACTCGACCTCCTCCTGGTTGGAGTACACGGTCACCTCGGTGACGGCCTCGGCTCGATCGACGTAGCGGCGTCCGCACACGTGGACGAACGGCTCGGGGGACCAGGCGGCCTTGTAGGCGTAGAAGGCGTCCTTCTTCAGACTGCGGTCGAAGGTCACCAGCCCCTTCTGGTTGCGGCCCGGCAGGCCGCCCTCGACGCGTCCGTCCGCGGCGAAGTCGGCGAGGTTCCACACGTGGGTGGCCCACAGGTAGGGGCTGGCCTCGATCAGGTCGATGAGGTGCTCGTGGTAGCGGGCCTGGTACTGCTCGCTGTAGTCACCCCGGGTGGGATTCGCCCCTTGGTATCGGGGGTTGGCATCGGCCCCGTATTCGGACAGGCCGATCGCGACGCCCGGGTGAGCGGCTCGGAAGTCGGCGAACCAGCGGTCGTTGTCCTCCAGGTCGCCCAGGTACCAGCCGTAGTACAGATTGAAGCTGTTGACGTCCGGCACGGCCACCAGCGGATCGCCTGCGTCCAGGACGAACGCGTGCGCCATCGCGGTGAGCCGGGTGGGGTCGAGGCGGTGAGCCAGATCATTCAGCGCGCGATGCGCGTCCAGGAGCGCTTCGCTGTTGCCGCCGATAGTGATCTCGTTGGACAGTCCCCAGCTCATGATCGACGCGTGATGCCGGTTCTGCACGATCAGCTCGGTGAGCTGCGCGGTCGCGTTCACGGTGCCCGCGGGCAGGAAGTTCGTGATCTGCGGGATCTCGGCCCACACGACGATGCCCGCCTCGTCGCACAGGTCGTAGAAGGCCTGGTCGTGCTGGTAGTGGGCGAGCCGGACGGTGGTGGCGCCCAGTTCTTCCATGAGCGCGATGTCGCGCTCCATCATCGCCGGGGTGAGGACGTTGCCGACCCCTTCCCAGTCCTGGTGCCGGGATACCCCGCGCAGCGGATACTCCTCCCCGTTCAGCAGGAACCCGCGATCGGGATCGACGGCGAACTCCCGGCAGCCGAACCGGATGCTCACCGCGTCGACGGGCTTGCCGTCCTGGAGGAGCTCGGCGGTCGCGGTGTAGAGGTGCGGGTCACGGCGTCCGTGCCAGCGACGCACCTGCGCGATGGTCAGTTCGGCGTCCGCGGTTCCCTCGCGGACCGGCACCAGCACCTCTCCCTCGCCGTCGATGACGAACCGGACCGCGTCCCCGCCGGTCACCTCCGCGTGTAGCGCCACCGTGGCCTGCTCGCCGTCCAGGAGGGGGGTCGCGGTGAACCCGGGGCCGCCGTGGTCGTCGAGGCGGACGTGGGCGGCGGGCACCGTGAGGAGGAGCACATCCCGGTAGATGCCGCCGTAGAAGGTGAAGTCGGCCCGCTGCGGGTAGACCGTCTCGTTGGGGCCGTTGTCGACGTGCACGACGAGCACGTTGTCGTCGCGCAGCGCCTCGGCGAGGGGGACGCGGAACGTCGAGTAGCCGCCTTCATGGGTCGCGAGCAGGGTTCCGTTGAGATGGATCTGCGCGCTGGAGTTGACGCCGCGGAACTCCAGCCAGACGTCCCCGTCCGCGTCGGGGGCCGGGAACCGGACGGCGTAGGTGCTGGTGCCGCGACGGTAGTCGTTGCCGCCGTCTTGGCCATCGACCGCGTTCCAGGTGTGGGGCAGGGCGATCGGCTCGCCCGCCTCGGCGAGGGCGTCCCACGGCGCATCGGCCGGAACCGCGTCGGGGACGAAGACCCAGCCCTCGTGGAAGGGGCGGGCGGTACGGATGGATCCGGCGTGCTCGTTCATGACTCTCCTTGGAAGGCGCTCCCATAGCGCTGCGCTGGCTCGACGGTAGCCAGCCGTCGCCCAGCACTGATAGAAGAGATCATGCTAAAGTAGGACTAAACGCGCACACGTGTGAGGGGGCCAGGATGACCGACTCAGAGGGATCGGGCGCCTCGAGGACGCCCGACGACGGGGTGGCGTTGCTGGCAGCCGTGCTCGGCTGCCCGGTGGCGGTCACGGAGGATCCCGCCGCGCTGGCCGCCGACCTGGCAGGCGCGTCCGCCTTCGACGCGGCCCTGCAACCGTCGCTCGCCCCCGCCGCCTTGAGGCAGCTGATGGAGGACGCCGAGCCGGGCGTCGTGTATGAACTGCGCGATCCACTGGGCGTGATGCTCACGCTGTTCCGGCTGGGCCCGGCCGTCGCAGCGATCGGCCCCTACACGGGCGCCTCCCTGCACGCCGACGAGGCGGAGTCATTGCTGGGCCGCCTCGGCGTCCCGGGCTCACAACTGCAGCCGTACCGGATGTACCGGGCACGGTTCGCCCTGGTGGACTCCGAGTACGTCATGCGCGGCGCGCAGGCGCTGCTGCACGCGGTCCGCGGCTCCGGCGTCGCCGTCGAGTTTCGCCGGATCGACGCCGCCGCGACGCCGCGGACCCTCCGGCCCGCCGCGGTGCCACATTCGGCGTCCCTGGCGGCCATCGAGGATCGCTACGCGGTGGAGCGCGACTACATGGCTGCGGTGACCCGGGGCGACTTCCGAGACGCCTCCGCGGCCCTGGGGCGCATGGCGGCGATCCCGCAGCATCCCGGCTACCTGAACACGCCCTACCTGGGCGCCACGATCATGCGGATCCTCACCCGGGTGGCCGCGCTGGAGGGCGGGCTCCCGCCCGTATCGGTGGACGCCATCTCCCAGACCTACGCGCAGCGGCTCCACAGCAGCGGCCACAACCCGGACCGCGCCCACACCCAGCGCGCGGTCGCGGCGATGGCCGCCGACTTCTGCCGCGCGGTCGCCCGCCACCGGCAGCGCCCGTACTCGCGCCTGGTGCGCCGCGTCGTCGACGAGATCGAACTCCACCTCAGCGACCACGTCTCCCCGCCCGAGCTGGCCGCCCGACTGGGGGTATCGCCCTCCCACCTGGCACGCCGCTTCAAGGCGGAGACTGGACACACGATCGCCCAGTACGCCGCCCTCGAACGCACTCATCGGGCGGCCCACCTGCTGACCAGCACCGATCAGCCCGTCCGCGACATCGCCGCCTACGTCGGCTACCCGGACGCCAACTACTTCGTGAAGGCCTTCCGCGCCACCCATGGCATGACGCCGACCCAGTTCCGAGCATTACCCTCCTAGAGGCTCTCCCCGGCCGTCCGTCAAGCCCGTGAGGTAAGCGGTCAGGATGGCTTCTTCGTGCGCTGGCGAGGCACGGATCACCCGCTGCATGAGCAGCCCGTCCAGGAGCGCGGCCGCGTCCTGCGCGTTCTCCTGCGGGCGGTCGACATCGAGGCCGACCAGCAGTGCCGCGATCGCGTCGACGAACGCACCCCTCACCTCCGGGCGCGTGGCCAGCGACGCCTGGAGTTCCGGGTCGCTACGGCACTCGAGCAGCAGGATGAGTCGGGCGCGATGCTCGTCGGCCCTCCGCATGGTGGCGTCGAGGCCGGCAACGATGACGGACGCCACGACCGCCGGCGTGAGCGCCTCGGGGAGCGCCTGGGCTGCCAGGTCATCGCCCGTGCGCGTCGCCAGGCGGTCCACGATGACGGCGATGAGATCGCGGCGGGTGCGGGCGTAGTACGAGGTGGATCCGTCGGGCAGCCCGAGTTCGCGGTCGATCGCCAGATGAGTCAGGGCCCGCACCCCTCGCGAGGCGAGGATCGCGATCCCGGCCTCCGCGATCTGCGCCCGTCGATCGGTCATCCCCACCCTCTCTTCCTCCCGCATCGCATCGCTGCGCACATAGAGTACCGTCATCCTCTATGGACGTAGAGGATGGCCCGCTGATCGCCTGGTTCGCCGACACCGCCGCCCGCGACCCCGCCACGGTCGGAGGCAAGGGCGCAAACCTGGCCTCCTGCACCCAGGCGGGCCTCCCGGTGCCACCGGGTTTCTGCCTGACCACCAGCGCGTATCGGACGGCCGTCCGGTCGCTGCACCGTGCCGCCGCCACGGCCGAAGACCTGCGCGACCTGATCCTCGGGGCTCCGCTGCCGGGCAGCGTCGAGGACGCCG
>NZ_DAIOIA010000119.1:0-8705 GCF_036744435.1 Propioniciclava sp.
CCGAGAACAGGATCCGCCAGGTGCTCAGGTCCTCGGTGTCGATCTCCTTCGACGCGAACCCGGCGCACGCCACCATCACCGGCACCGCGACGAAGTAGGGGGCGGCCGCCCGGAGCCCGAGGCGTCCCACCAGAATGGAGGTCGCCAGCGCGGCCGGAAGGTACATCCCCATGTAGGGTCCGCCCACCAGGCCGTAGCCGATCAGCCCCGCGGCGGCGGCGAGGAACCCGACCCGTGGCCAGCGCCGCATCGCCACCAGGGCTGCGGCGACGAGGACGGCGCACGCCACCATCCGCGGATCGAGGGCGGCCGAGCGTCCTTCACCCGGGAAGGAGCGGCGAAACTGCATGTGGACGCCCACCGTCGCGACGCCGATCATGGACACGCCGGCGATGAGGGCGGCGAGGACATGCCCTGCCCACGGGCCCGCGCGTCGACTCATGCCGCGAAGCCTACGGCCCGGTTGCGCCGGGGCGGATCGGCCGAGGCGCCTACGCTCGCGGACGTATCCGACGTACGTAGAGATGCGTAGAGGGGCGCTGCGAAGTTCAGCTTCGGTCCCGATGGTTGGCGGGCCGCCGTCGCGTTCCATGGATGGCATGACAACGACTCTGATCCCGCTCCACATGGGCGGCCATGGCCTGTTCTTCCTGTTCCCCCTGCTGCTGCCGCTGCTGCTGCTCGGCCTCGCGCTGTTCCTGCTGCTGCGCAAGGGCCGCCTCGGCCCCGTTCGGTTCGCCCCGGGCGCTCACGGTCGCGGCCCCGGCCGTCCGTTCGGCCCCTACGGACCCACCGCAGAGGATGAGGCACTCGCCCGCCTCGCGGAGCGTCTGGCCAACGGCGACATCACGCCGGAGGAATACCTGGAGCGCAGCAGCGTCCTGCGCAAGTCGGATCCCACCGACCCGACCGCTTCGACCGGAAAGGCGTAAGCCATGGGCCTTCTGCTGATTCTGCTGTTGTTCCTGTTCGCCCTCTCCCGGGTGGGCCGCATCGGTCCCTTCGAGTGGGCTGGCCCGGTGCGTCGCTTCGGCCCGCCGCCGTGGGCCTATCACGGGGCGTTCGGCCCCCAAGGTCCCGCTCCCGAGGCGGGTGAGGACGCCGGTCGCGTCCGGCCGCCGTTTGGTCCGCCCGCCGACCCCGAGCGCATCCTGGCCCGTCGCCTGGCCGACGGCGAGATCAGCTCCGATGACTACCTGGAGCGGCTCAGCTTGATCCAGTCCCGCTGAGGGGAGCCTCGGGCAGCGCCGCCCCCGGCGCCGCCTGTGGTGACGGTGGCCTGTACCGAGAACCACGGTGGGGTCTGACGACGGACGCTTGGTGCGCCCACCGTCAGACCCCACGCTGGTGTTCGAGCGTTAGCGTTTCACCAACTCGACGAGGTAGCCGTCGAGATCCCGAATCAGCAAGGACGTCTGCCCCAGCTCCGGCATGCAGACCGGTGGCGAGACAACGATGGCCCCCAGGTCGAGCGCTCGCTGTTGATACTGCGCCGGATCGGCGACCCGCCATGCCAGGTGGTGCGGCTCGGGAACGTCGGGCGACCGAGGTGCGGCAGCCGAGACGGGCTCGAGGTAGCTGATCAGTTCCAGCCGCACACCCTGGCCTGCTGCGAGGTACTGAATGGTGTGATCCGACAGCGGGACCCGGTCCAGCACGGTGAGGTCGAGCAGGCGGCTGTAGAACGCGGTCGCGCGGTCCAGGGACGCGACGACCAAGGCCGCATGGTCGAGCTGGGAGGGAGCCGGGGCGTCACCCGTGGATCCGGTCACGTGCTCAGTCATAGAGCAGGATCGAGATCTTGGAATCGGTGATGTTGGACTTGTCGTACCAGTGCGAACCCGTGTCGACATTGGCGACGGTCTTGCCCTGAGAAGCGCTGACGGCCAGCTCAACCGCCTTGTACCCCATCTGGTAGGGATCCTGGGTGACGGAGCCGAGGAAGGCGCCTGACGCGACGGCCGCCTTCTGCGATGCGCCCGCATCGAAGCCGACCACGAACAAGTTCTTGTACTTGCCCGTCTCGCGGTTGAGCTCAGTCGCATCCCCCGTGGCGCTGATGACGCCGTTGACCGCATCCTGGTTCGCTGCGAACACACTCACCAACCCGTCGGTGGTGAGGGTCTTGGTGGCTGCGGCCTGGATGTCGGCCTGGCTCGTGGTCGGCGGCACCGTGACGACGACCTTGACCTTCGCGGCGCTGGTGGACGGCTTGGTCCACTTCTCCTGCCCCGACACGTCAACGGAGCCGGCGAGACCGGGGAGCTTCTCCGTCTCAGCGACGGCCGCCTTCACGAAGCCGTTGACGCGCTGCACGATGGAACCCGACGTGGAGTCCTGGGCCAGCACGCCGATCACGGCGGGCTTCTCGGTGGTGCCTGCGGCGAGGGCCTTCTGCACGTCGGTGTTCGCGATCAGGTTCGTGGCCACATTCGCACCGGCGGCCTCGTTGTCGGTTGCTGCAGTCGCGACCACGGCGCCGGACGTGTCGCCGGGGACCCCGGAGTCGAAGCCGATCACCGGGATTCCGGCCGACTTGGCCTGGGCGAGCGTGTCCTGCACGGCATTGGGGTCGCTGGCGGCCAGGGCGATGGCTGCGGGCTTCTGGTTGACGGCGGAGGCGAGCTGTTCCACTTGCTGGGGGATGTTGCTCTCGGCGTCGGGGCCGTTCGTGGTCAGGGAGACGCCCAAGGCGTCGGCTGCATCCTGTGCACCCTTGAACGCCGCTTGGTAGAACTGGTTCTGGTAGCTCTTGGAGATGATGATCACCTTCGGCTTGCCCCCGGCCGACTGCGTGGCGGCGGAGTTGGCTCCGCCGCAGCCGGTCAGCGCCGCGAGCGTCACGGCTGCGCCGAGTGCGATCGCGAGGGTCTTCTTCCTTTTCATGTGTTTCCTTCTGTGTGTGTCGCTGCCGAGTGGCAGCGGTGGGTGGACATCCCGCGAGGGGACGACGGTGGGTGGGGTCAGGAGCGACGGAGGCGGCGCGTCCGCACGACATCGAGGAGGACGGCCAGGATCACGACGACGCCGATGAGGACTTGCTGCCACTGCACCGGGAGTTCCATGGAGAGCAGGCCGGTCTTCAGGACGCTGATCACGAAGACGCCGATCAGGGTTCCCCACAGTGACCCGATGCCGCCCGCGAGGGACGTTCCACCGATGACCGCCGCCGCGATGGCGTACATCTCTTGGCCATTGCCGGTTTGCGGCGTGATGGAACTGAAGGTGGCCGCGTAGATCACTCCGGCGAGGCCGCAGAAGAGGCCGTTGATGACGTAGACCCAGACTTTCCAGTAGGACACCTGCACCCCGGACAAGGAGACCGCCTCCTCGTTGGAGCCGATGGCGTACGTGTAGCGGCCGAGCTTCGTCCGGGTCAGGAGGAACCAGGCGAGCCCGAAGAACAAGGCGAGCCAGATCGCCCCCATGGGGACGTCTCCCCACTTATAGATGACGTTCTTGAATCCGCCGTCGGGGGTACCGAGGCTCGGGTAGGTCTGCGTCTGCACCTTGGCGACGACCGCGCACAATCCGAGCGAGACGAACTGCATGCCGAGGGTGGCGATGAAGGGGGGCAGGTGCAGAATGCCGATCAGGATGCCGTTGCCCAGCCCGAACAGGACGCCGGTGAGGACCACCATCGCCAGGGCCAGGGCGATCGGGAAGTGCCACACGTTGTACGCCACCCCGCCGACCAGTGCCGCCCCGACCATGACCGTCCCCGAGGAGAGGTCGATGCCACCGGTGATGATGACGAACGTCATGCCGATCGCCAGAAACCCGATGTAGTAAGAGGATCCGAGGATGCTGAGGAACGTGTCAGAACTCGTGAAGTGGTTTCCGAAGATGGCGAAGAATCCATAGAGGACGACGAGTGCTCCGAGCGCGATGATTTGCTGCATGGCGGGCCCGCTGGCCGACGCCTTGAGTGCGCTGGAGATTTTGGCGGTGGTCACCGTGATTCCTTACTGTGTTGGGCGTGATGCGTGGCGAGCTCCATGATCGTGACCTGGCTGGCTTCGGCGATGTCGAGGGTGCCGGTCGCCCGGCCCTCGCACATGACCACCACGCGGTCGGAGAGATGGAGGATTTCGGTGAGGTCGGAAGAGACCAAGATGATCGATTTCCCCTGGGCGACGAGCTCGCGCATCATGGCGTAAATCTCGGCCCGGGCGCCGATGTCGATTCCTCGGGTCGGCTCATCGAAGATCAGGATCGACACGTCGCGCAGAAGCCATTTGGCGAGGACGACTTTTTGCTGGTTGCCGCCTGAGAGGTTCTTGACGAGTTGGCTGACCGAGGGGGTCTTGGTCTTCAGGGCGTCGACGTAACGCTGGGTGACCGTGCGGCACTCCTTGGTGTGGACGACCAGGCCGGTGGACAGCGCGTCGTAGGAGGCGAGCACGGTGTTGTCGGTGACGGACAGGTTCAGCACGAGGCCGTAGCGCTTGCGATCCTCGGACAGGTAGGCGATGCCGGCGTTGATCGCCTGCCGGGGATGTGTGAACGTCAGCGGACGGCCGTCCACCTCGATCGTTCCGGTGCCCCAGCGGTCGGCTCCGCAGAGGATCTGCATGGTCTCGGTCCGCCCCGCTCCCACGAGCCCGGCGAACCCGAGGATCTCGCCTCGCCTCAGGTCGAAGGAGACGTCGGTGACGCGCGCGGAGGTGAGGCCTCGGGCGCTCAGGGCGATCGGCGCGTCGGCGGGTACCTGGCTGGTCGTCTTCTGCGCCTGGTCGACATCGCGCCCGACCATCGCGCGGATGATCTCATCGACGGTGCAGGAGGCGGTGTCCATCGTGGCGACGTAGTCGCCGTCGCGCAGGACGGTGACGCGGTCGGTGATCTGCATGATCTCGTTCATGCGATGAGAGATGTAGACCACCGAGACGCCACGGGCGCGCATCTGTTCGACCTTGCGCAGCAGATCGGCGGTTTCCCCCTCGGACAGGGCGGCGCTAGGTTCATCGAGGATCAGAACCCGCGTCTGGGTGAACGACATGGCCCGCGCGATCTCGACCATCTGCGCTTTGCCCACGCTGAGGTCGCGCAGGAGGGTGCGGGGGTCGACCCCGATGTCGAATTCGTCGATCAGCTCTTGGGCACGCCGGTTCAGCTCCTTGTCGGAGACGAAGAAGGTCGTTGACTCGCGTCCGATGAAGATGTTCTGGGCGACGGTGAGGTCGCCCATCATGTTCAGCTCCTGGTGGACGATGGAGATCCCCGCGTGCTGGGCCTCGGCGATGGAGCGGAAGGTGACGGGTTCACCCTCGTACTCGTACAGCCCTCCGTAGTCGGGGTAGATGCCCGTCATGATCTTGACGAGCGTCGACTTTCCGGCGCCGTTCTCCCCGACCAGTGCGTGCACTTCGCCTGCACGCAGGTCCAGGCGAGCGCTCTTGAGCGCCTGCACGCCGGGGAAGGACTTTGAGATGCCTTCCATCCGCAGGCGCAACGGTTCAGATTTCATACCTCTCCAATCTCGACGACGATGTCATGGTGAGGGCGGCAAGTGGGTGCTTGCCTCCTTGATAGGTGGCATAGCAGCTGTCGACTCGGTCTATGACATCGATGTCACGTCTGGCGATAAGGCTAGGGTTGGGGCATGGGTCTGTCAAGACGCGAGAGCGCAACGCAGAGGGGCGGTGATGGTCGTGACGACACCTCGTGATTCCCCCCGCCGGGCATCGACGATGAAGCAGGTCGCGGCGCTCGCGGGGGTGGGAACCAAGACGGTGTCACGCGTCGTCAACGGTGAGCCGCGCGTGGCTCCCGAGACGGCTGAGCGCGTCTGGGATGCCGTCCGAGCGCTCGACTATCACGTGGACATGCGTGCCGGGAGCCTGCGGCGGGCTGATGGGCGCACCCGCACGGTGGGGTTGCTCGTGAGTAGCGTCAACAACCCCTTCGCCGGAGAGATACATCGCGGGGTGGAGGACGTGGCTCGGGCCAGGGGCGTGGCCGTCCTCACGGCCAGCCTGCACGAGGAGCCCGAGCGTGAGGTGCGGGCGGTGGAGGACTTCATCAGCCGACGCCTCGACGGGATCATCCTGGCCTCCACCTCAACCGACATGTCCTATCTGAGCACCGCCGTCACCCAGGGCATGCAGATGGTGTTCATCGACCGTCGACCGCTGGGCGTCTCTGTCGACAGCGTCACCAGCGACAATCGGCAGGCCGCGGCGCGTGCCACCGGGCAGCTCATCGGGCGCGGGCACCGCAGGATCGCCTTCCTGGGGGAGCGATCCTCGATCAGGACGGCCGCCGAGCGGCATCTCGGCTTCATGGACGCCTACGGCGAAGCGGGAATCCCGACGGGCGAGGCGGTGGTGGTCTTCGGGCTGGGCAGCGCGGCGGAGGCCCAGCGGGCGCTGGGGGAGTTACTGGATCGTCGCGAGCCGCCCACGGCGGTGTTCGCATCCCAGAACCTGATCACGATCGGCGCGCTCCACGCCCTGCACGCGAGGGGATTGCAGCACGCCATCGCCCTGATCGGGTTCGATGACCTTGAGCTGGCCGACCTCTTGGTGCCCGGTGTGACGGTGATTCGGCAGGAGTCGCAGCAGCTAGGACGCGTCGCGGCCGAGCGGATGTTCCGGCAACTCGACGACGGGCCGCTGCCACCGGAACAGATCATCGTCCCGACGGCCTACATCGAGCGCGGCAGCGGCGAGATCCGAGCCCCCGGGTAGCGCAACGACTCCAGGACCGACGCCCGGAACGCGCCGCGACCGGCGTTCACCCGGCGCTTGGGGCTGGCCTGGGCGGTGGGGTTCAACGCAGCAGAACTGCGAGGTAGGCGGCGTCCTGGCGGTAGTTCTCGGCGTCCTCGAGGAGCTTCTCGTTCTTGCGGGCCCGCCCGTGGGTGTGGGTGAAGCTGGCGAGTTCCTCCAGCCGGGCGACGATGGCGGCCAGCAGTTCGGGGACGGTGGCGTCGGAGCCGTAGGCGTCGAGCAGGGTGGTGAGTCGGGCGCCCAGATCGATGGCGATGGTGGGGGCGTCGGGGTTCTCGGGGCGCATCAGCGGCGCGATCCGGTAGACGAGGTAGGCCAGGTCCCACAGCCGGGGGCCGGGGGCGGCGAAGTCCCAGTCGATCACGCCGATGAGTTCGTGGTCGCGGAACACCATGTTGTAGGGGGCGAAGTCGTTGTGACAGATCACCTCGTGCGGCTGCCTCGGTACGCCTCGCCAGGTGGCCTCGGGATCGGAATAGTCGGCGGTGGTGTCGTGCAATTCCCGTAGCCAGCGAGCGGACTGGATCAGGACGGCATCGTCATAGACCCAATCCGAGAGCGGATAGGTCGGGACCTTGCCCTTCAGGTAGGACAGCGCCTCGCGGCCGTCCTTCGTCCAGCCCTGTGGCTCGGGTACCCACTCCAGGCCCCGGTCGCGCAGGTGCGCGAGCAGCCGCTGGATGGTGGGGGTCCAGGGTCCGGCTTCGCGGAACACTTGATCCCCCGCGCGGGACACGGGGGTCATGTTGCCGCCCTCGAGCGGCTTCTCCGGCTTCGGCTTCTCGGGCTTGGCCATGTGACCACCCTACCGACGGGTCGCCCTGTTTGCCGTGCAGGGCAGCCCCATCGGGATGTGCTCAGGCGTGGAGCGCGTCGGGTTCGCTCACGCGGAAGGTATCGGTCTCGATCTGGATGGTGGCGTGCTCGAAGCACACCGGGAAGTGCTCCCGCAGGCAGTCGTGCGCCTGGGAGAGGAGGCCCGGCACCTCGCCGTCGGTGAAGGCGCGGTCCGACACCACCAGATGGGCCGTGACGACCGGGAGCCCGGTCCCGATGGTGGACGCGTGCAGGTCGTGGACGGCCTCCACCCCTTCCAGATCGCCCAGGTGGCGGCGTACCTCGTCGAGATCCACCCCCTCGGGGGCGGTCTCCATGAGGACGGAGAACGCCTCCTTCAAGATGGTGAACGCCCGCGGGACGATCAGGGCGGCGATGAACAGGCCCGCGAGCGCATCGGCCCGCTGGAAGCCGGTGGTCGCAATCACGATGGCGGCGACGATGACGCCCAGCGAACCCAGGGCGTCGTTGAGCACCTCCAGGAAGGCGGCGCGCATGTTCAGGTTGGATCCCCGGTTCCCGGCGAGGATCGCGATGGCGATCACGTTCGCGGTCAGACCGAGGATGCCGAAGATCAGTAGTTCACCGGCGGGCACCTCCGGCGGGCTGAACAGGCGCCGGACGCCCTCGATGGCGGTGTAGAGCCCCACGGCCAGCAGGATCGTGGCCTGTCCGAGGGCGGCGAGCACCTCGACCCGGGCGAAGCCCCAGGTGCGGCGGGCGTCGGCCGGACGCAGCATCAGGGACGCCGCGATGAGTGCCACCAGTAGGCCGGACGCATCCGTGAGGGCGTGGGCGGTGTCGGTGAGCAGCGCCAGCGAGCCGGTGACGATGCTTCCGACGAGCTGGATCACGACCATCGTCGCGGTCAGCCCGAACGCCAAGGCGAGCCGTACCCGGTTGCTCCCGGCCGCGTGGCTGTGGCTGTGCCCGTGGGAATGCCCGTGGTCGTGTCCGGCGCCCATCAGGCACCCCCCTCGATCGTGGCGTCGACCTCGTCGTGGTGGGTGCGCAGCGAGGGCCCGATGCCGGTGCCGCGCACGAAGGCGTCCGTGGCGTCCAGCAAGTCGGACAGCAGCTCCGGAGCGGCGAGGAAGAACCAGGACGACCGCCCCTGCGGCCGCACCGCGACCA
>NZ_DAIOIA010000120.1:0-8641 GCF_036744435.1 Propioniciclava sp.
CCTAGACTGGGGGCATGTCTGCCGTCAGCCTCAACGAAGCCGTGTGGGACGCCCTGTCCCACGTCCAGGATCCCGAGATCCACAAGCCGATCACCGACCTGGGCATGGTTGAATCGGTGGAGGTCGACGAGGCCGGTCAGGCCAGCGTCTCGGTGCTGCTGACCATCTCCGGCTGTCCGATGCAGAACACCATCGAGCACGACGTGCATGCCGCACTGCAGCAGGTGGAGGGCCTCACCGGGCTGGAGCTGAACTTCGGCGTCATGTCCGATGAGCAGCGCGACGAGTTGAAGACCAAACTGCGTGGCGGCGTCCGCGACCGGGTGATCCCGTTCGCCCAGGACGGCAACCTCACCCAGGTGCTGCTCATCGCCTCCGGCAAGGGCGGCGTCGGCAAGTCGAGCGTGACGGTGAACCTGGCCAGTGCGCTGGCGGCCCACGGCAAGAAGGTCGGCATCCTGGACGCTGACATCTACGGACACTCGATCCCCCCGATGCTCGGCATTGCGGACGCGGACGTGACCGGCATCGACGACATGATCATTCCGGTGCCGGCCGGGGAGAATCTGAGCGCCATCTCCATCGGCATGCTCAAGCAGTCCCGCGATCAGGTGATCGCCTGGCGCGGGCCCATTCTGGACCGGGCGATCCAGCAGTTCCTGGCCGACGTCTACTGGGGCGACCTGGACTTCCTGCTCGTCGACCTGCCGCCCGGAACCGGCGACGTGGCCATGAGCCTGGGCGCCAAGCTGCCCAACGCCGAGGTGATCGTCGTGACCACCCCGCAGCAGGCGGCGGCCGAGGTCGCCGAGCGCGCCGGCACCATGGCCTCGATGGTCGATCAGAAGGTGCTGGGGGTGGTGGAGAACATGGCCTACCTGGACGCCGAGTGCCCGCACTGCGGCCAAAGCCACCGCCTCGACCTGTTCGGCACCGGCGGAGGCGCCCGGGTCGCGGAGGCGCTGTCGTTGCGGCTGGGCTACGAGGTGCCGCTGCTGGCCGAGGTGCCGATCGACGCGCAGATGAGCGCCTCGGGTGATGCCGGGGTCCCGCTCGTGCGCGCCGAGGCCGCCCGCCCGGCCGCCGCGGCGCTGGCGGGTCTCGCCGACCGGCTGGCTGCCCGGCGTCGTGGGTTGGCCGGACGCAAGCTCACGCTGCACGTCGGCTGAGGCGTCCTGCCCGGGCGCCGCTAGGCTGCGAGCGTGCTGGAGGAGACCAGGCGCCGTATCGATGGCCATTGGGCCCGGCGGTTCGGCATGCCGATTCCTGGGCTGACGCCCGTGATGATCGGCTCGACGGGGCTTCATGACGAGGCCGCCTTGGTGCTCCTGCTGGGCGATCACGCCTACGTGGACGCGCCTCCGGGACAGTTGGACGCCGTGGCCTCCGCCCTGCAGCACGCCACGCCCGCCGACGCGGTGGATCCGCGGCGCTGGTCGGGGATCGCGGCGGCACCGGTGAGCGGGATCGTGGATCATTTCTGGGCCGACCACGACACTGGCCTGGTGTCCGATGTCGGCCCGCTCGAGCCCGACGGCTGGCGGACGCTGGCGGCCAGCGTCGGCGAGGACGCCTGGCGCGAAGCCGGATTCGATCGTCCCGCCCAGGCAGGGTTCGGGGTGATCGAGGACGATGTCGTGGTGGCCGCGGCCGTCGTCACGTCCCTGTGGGGGTGGCCGTTGGACGTCGGCGTGCTGGTGCGTCCCGACGCCCGGGGTCGGGGGCTGGGCAGCCGTGTCGCGCGTGCCGGGCTGGCCGCGGCGATCGCGTTGAGCGGGTTCGCCGCCTTCCGGGTGGACCGCTCCCAGGCCGCCGGACGCGCCGTAGCGCTGGGGTTGGGCCTGACCCCGTATGGCTCCCATCTGAGCGTGCCGCTGCCCGTAGGCTAGGCGTCATGCCCGCCACGCCACGTCCCGCCCGCGTCCGCCGCACCGTCTTGGCCGTCCCTGGTTCCTCCGATCGGTTCATCGCCAAGGCACGCACGCTGGCGGTCGACACGCTGTTCCTGGATCTGGAGGATGCGGTCGCGCCCGCGGTGAAGCAGGAGTCACGGCAGCGGATCGTGGACGCCCTGCTCGACCCGGCCGGGTTTGCCGCGCCGACGGTGACGGTGCGGGTCAACGACTGGTCGACGCCGTGGACGTTTCGCGACGTGGAGGTCGTCGTGGGGGGCGCGGGCGCGAAGATCGATTGTGTGCTGTTGCCGAAGGTGACGTCGGCGGCGCAGGTGGTGGCATTGGACCTCCTGCTCACGCAGGTGGAGCAGGAGCGAGGACTCGTGGTCGGCGGCATCGGAATCGAGGCGCAGATCGAGGAGGCTCGCGGCTTGATCCACGTCAACGAGATCGCCGCCTCCTCGCCGCGGCTGGAGACGCTGGTGTACGGCCCCGGTGACTTCATGGCGGCGATGGGGATGGCGGGGTTGAACGTGGGAGCGCAGCCGGGCGGCTACCCCGCGGACGCGTTCCACTACGTCATGATGGCGATCCTTGTCGCGGCGCGTGCCCACGGGTTGCAGGCCATCGATGGTCCGTTCGTCGCGATCCGCGACACGGCGGGATTCGAGGTGGCGGCCCGCCGGGCGGCCGCCCTCGGCTACGACGGCAAGTGGGTGCTGCATCCCGATCAGGTGGAGGCGGGCACCCGGATCTTCTCCCCGGACCGGGCGGACCTGGCCCGGGCACGGCGCATCCTGGACGCCTACGCGGCGGCGGGCACCCGGGAGGGTGGTGCGCGCGGCGCTATCGTGGTTGATGACGAGATGGTCGACGAGGCCGGTGTGAAGCTCGCGGCGGCGATCGTTGCCCGAGGTGGTGCCGTGAGCTCGGCGGCCGGGAAGGAGCAGGCATGACCCAGCAAAGTGCGTTGGGCGCGAACACCGCGCTGTTCAAGCTGGAGTACCCGCAGTCCCTGGGTGTCTTCGACAGCTACCCGGACGCCCAGAAGGCGGTGGATCAGCTCGCCGATGCGAACTTTCCGGTGAAGAACCTCGCCATCGTGGGCACCGATCTGCGGCTGATGGAGCGGGTGACCGGACGCCGCACGTGGGGCACCGTGCTCGGCCAGGGCGTCACCAGCGGCCTCTCGACCGGCTTCATCGTCGCCATCGTCATGATGATCCTGCAGCCGCAGCCCGACTCCTTCTTCGTGATGCTGCTGACCGCGATCCTGATCGGCGTCGTGATCGGGCTGGTCTTCGCCGTCCTGGGCTACGTGCTCAGCCGGGGCCAGCGCGACTTCACCTCCGTGTCGCAGACGGTGGCGACCAAGTACGAACTGCTGTGCGAGCACAAAGTGGCCGCCCAGGCGCGGGAACTGCTCGCCAAGAGCCCTGCGACCCGCGGCAATCAGTTCAATCAGCCGCCGGCCCAGCAGGCGTACCCGCCGTACGCCGGCTACCCGAACCAGCAGCCTGGCTACGGGCAAGGCTATCCGCCGCCGGGCTACGGCCAGCAGGGCTGGGGTCGGGGCTACCCGGGCCAGCAGGCGCCCGGTTACCCCGGACAACCGCCGCAGGGCTACCCGGGGCAACCCGGCCAGGGCTACCAGGCCCCCGGTGGCTATGGGACCCAGCCCGGCTACCAACCCTCCGCGCCGGACGCGAACGGCGGGTACGCCGCGCCGTGGCAGCAGCCCACGGAGCACGCGACCCCCACCGAGGACGCCGGCTCGCCAGGGCACGCCGAGACGCCTGACGACGAACCGCAGGGAACGCCTGATCCCAAGCCCTGACGGCGGAGGCTGCGGCGGCTCGATTCACTCACGACACAGAAGAACCGGCGAAGGCTGAGAGCCCTCGCCGGTTCTTCGTGACGTCGGTCAGGCGTCCAGCATGGTGCCGGCCAGGTACTCCGAGTAGGCCGGGAGGTCGAGCTGGCCCGAGCCGGAGACCCCGATCAGGATGACGGGGGACGTGCCGTCCTCGGCCGCCTGACGGGCCTGCCGCAACGCACCCGCGATGGCGTGGTTGGACTCGGAGGCGGGCACGATGCCCTCGGCGCGAGCGAACTCGATGCCTGCGGCGAACGCCTCCCGCTGCTTGACGGCGATCGCCCGCAGCAGTCCCTCGTGGTAGGCGTGGGAGACCAGCGGTGCCATGCCGTGATAGCGCAGGCCGCCGGCGTGGACCGGGTCGGGGACGAAGTCGGCGCCCAGGGTGTACATCTTCAGCAGCGGCGTCATCTGGGAGCTGTCGCCGAAGTCGTAGCGGTATTCGCCCTCGGTGAGCGATGGTGCGGCGGCAGGCTCGCAGGCCACCACGTCGACGTTCATGCGGCCCTCGATGTTCTCCCTCAGGAACGGGAAGCTGATCCCGGCGAGGTTCGAGCCGCCGCCCGCGCACGCGAACAGGAAGTCGGGGGCGTCCTCACCGAACTTGGCGAGTTGCTTGATGGCTTCCTGCCCGATCACGCTCTGATGCAGCGCCACATGGTTGAGGACCGATCCCAGCGCGTAGGAGGCGTCCGGGTCGCCCGCCGCAACCTCCACCGCCTCGGAGATGGCCATCCCCAGGCTGCCCGGAGTGTCCGGGAACCGTTCGCGCAGCGCGCGCCCGGCAGCCGTGAGGTCGGAGGGACTCGGCGTCACCGAGGCTCCATAGGTCTCCATCAGCATGCGACGGTAGGGCTTGGACTCGTAGGTGTTGCGGACCTGCCAGACCTCGCAGGACTGACCGAAGATCTGCGTGGCGAAGGCCAGCGCGGAACCCCACTGACCGGCCCCGGTCTCGGTGGTGAGCCGCATCCGGCCCGCTTCCCGGTTGTAGTAGGCCTGCGGGACCGCCGAGTTGGTCTTGTGCGACCCGACCGGCGACTCGCCCTCGTACTTGTAGTAGATGCGCGCGGTCGTGCCCAGCGCCTGCTCCAGCCGACGTGCACGATGCAACGGGGAGGGACGCCACAGCCGATAGATGTCCCGCACCACGTCGGGGATCTCGATCCAGCGCTGCGTGCTCAGCTCCTGCTCGATGAGCCCGGCCGGGAAGAGAGCGGCCAGGTCGTCGGGCTGCAGCGGCTGCTGCGTGCCCGGATGCAGGTGAGGCGGCGCCGGGTTCGGGAAGTCCGCGGCGATGTTGTACCAGTGGGTGGGGATCTCGTCCTCGTCGAGGAAGACCTTCGTCAGTTCGGCCATGGGTGAACTGTAGAGCGCACCACGCGCCCCGTGTGCGGGGCGCCCACGCTCCGGTAAGGGGTTGCCGGCCTGACACCGCGCGTGGCCGCCGCCGGGTTCAGCCGCGCTGGGCGGCCAGCCAGGCCTCGACGTCGTCGGCGGTCCGGGGCAGGGAGTCCGACAGCAGCCGCGGCGCGCCGTCGGTGATGACGATGTCGTCCTCGATCCGCACGCCGATGCCCCGCAATTCCTGCGGCACCAGCAGGTCGGTGGACTTGAAGTAGATGCCGGGCTCCACGGTGATCACCATGCCGGGACGCAGCGTGCCCTCCCGGTAGAACTCCTTGCGGGCCTGCGCGCAGTCGTGCACGTCCAGACCCAGGTGGTGCGAGGTGCCGTGCACCATCCAACGGCGGTGCTGCCCCCCGGCGACCGGGTCGAGGGACTCCTCGACCGACACCGGCAGGATGCCCCACTCGCGCAGGTAGGTGGCCACGACGCGGATCGCCGCCTCGTGGACGTCGGAGAACCGTGCTCCCGCACGAGCGGCGTCCATGCCCGCCTGCTGAGCGGCGAGCACCGCCTCATACACCTGCCGTTGCGCGGCGGTGAACGTGCCGTCGACCGGCAGGGTGCGGGTCACGTCCGCCGTGTAGAGCGAGTCGACCTCCACGCCCATGTCGAGCAGGATCAGGTCGCCGTCGCGCAGCCCGCCGTCGTTGCGGATCCAATGCAGCGTGTTGGCGTGGTCGCCCGAGGCGCAGATGCTGCCATACCCGACCCCGTTGCCCAGGTGGCGGGCATGGAGCTCGAAGACGCCTTCGCACCAGCGCTCGCCACGGCCGTTCGCGACGGCGGTGGGAAGGTCCGCGGCGACGGCCGCGAAGCCGACGGCCGTCGCATCGCAGGCGGTCTTCAGCTCGCCGAGTTCGAAGTCGTCCTTGAGGAGCCGCAGCTCCGACAACGCGGTGGCGAGTTCCTCGTCGCCGACTCGATCGACGTCACCCTTCGCCTCCTGGCGGAGGCTGTCCAGCAGGGCGGTGAGGGGCACATCGACGTCGCGGACCAGACGCACCGCGACGGTGTCGATCCGGTCGGACAGGGCACGGGGCAGATCACTGATCGGGCGGGTCGGCAGCGCGGTCAACGCCGACATCTCCTCGCACGACTCCCGCTGCCCGACCCACATCTCGCCGTAACGCGGGTCGGCGTAGAACTCGGGGTCGGTGCGCGGGGCGCGCGGCTTGAAGTACAGCACGGCGTCATGACCGGCCGGTTCGGCGTCCTCCCCGAGGCGAGGCTCCAGCACCAACACGGCGTCGGGCTCTCGGTCGGTGCCCAGGCCGGTGAGGTGCGCGAACGCGGAGTGCGGGCGGAACGGGTAGTCGCAGTCGTTGCTGCGCACCACGAGGTTGCCCGCGGGGATCACCAGCCGCTCGCCCGGAAAGGCCGCGCTCACGGCGTCGCGGCGCGCGGCGGTGTGCGCGGACGCGGGCAGCGGGGCCGGAAGCTCACTCGGATAGGGCTCCCAGTCCGTCGCGATGAACGACACGAAGGCGTCCGAGAAAGGGGTTTGACGGTTGGGCAGCTTGGGTGCCTTCTGCGACATCGGATCGATCTCCCTCAGCGCGGCGTCAGGCCGCATCGGTGCTGCCTCAGCCTACCCCGAGGGCGCCAGGTCACGTGTTCCAGTGCAGGACGGCCCAGGACTCCTTCTCGCGCCCCAGCACCGACACCGACGCGGTGGCCAAGGGGAAGCTCTGCCCGAAGATCAGCGGGAAGTCGAGCCAGCACAAGGCCAGCACCCGCAGCGCGTGCCCGTGACTGAAGCACACGGCCCGCTCCACCCCCGAGTCACGCACCCGCTGCACGACACGGGTCAGGCGGGCGCGGACCTGGTCGGCGGTCTCGCCGCCGCGCGGCCCGTTGAACCACAGCCGCCACCCCGGGTGGTACTCCGAACGGATCTGGTCGGACGTCAGCCCCTCATAGTCGCCGTAGTTCCATTCGACCAGGTCGTCGGTGATCTCCAGGTTGGTGAAACCGGCCAGCTCGGCGGTGCGGCGGGCCCGGCGCCGCGGGCTGGACAGCACCAGGCCGAAGTCGGCGGGGTCGAGCTGCTCGCGCAGCGAGAGGGCCTGCTCGACGCCGTGCGGAGTCAGATCCAGATCGGTGTAGGAGGTGTGCTGTCCCGACTTGCTCCAGGACGTCTCGCCGTGTCGCACCAGGTACAGGGTCGTCATGGCTCTCATCCTTGCAGGTCGCGTGGGGACGCCGGAGGTCAACGGGGCGGCGGGCTTCCCCCGCTGCGGTATCGTGCGACCCGGCGACACGACGCAGGAGGACGCATGAAGGCACAACCCGCAGCGCAGCACAGGCTGCTCGATCTTCAGGCGACTGACACCGCGATCGCCCAACTCGACCACCGCCGGGCGAACCTGCCCGAGACGGCCACCGCGCGCGGGCTGCAGGCGGAGCGAGCGCGGGCCGCCGAGCGGGTCATCGCCGCCGACACGGTCGCCTCCGACGCGGATTTGGAACTCGCCAAGGCGGAGCAGGACCTCGTTCCGGTCCGCGAGCGCCTCGCCCGGAACGAGACCCGGGTCGCCGACGGCACCGTGGGCGCTCCGAAGGCGCTGCAGAGCATGCTGGAGGAGATCACCCACCTCAAGCGTCGCATCGACGAACTGGAAGACGGGCAACTCGAGGCGATGGAGCGCGCCGAGGCCGCGCGCGAGAAGGCCACCCAGGTGCAGGCCGCGAAGACCGACATCGAGTCGTCGATGCGCGAGGTGCTGGCCGAGCGGGAGACCAAGCTGGCGGCGATCGCGGCGGAGCGGGACGTCCTGGAACGAGAGCGGCACGTCATCGCCGCAGGCATCCCCGCCGAGTTGCTCGCGTTGTACGCCCGCATCGCCGAGAAGGCGGGGGTGGGCGCGGCGCTGCTGCAGCACGGCCGCTGCGGCGGGTGCCAGTTGGAGGCCAACACCTCCGACATGAACCGCTACCGCGCTGCGGCCGCCGACGAGGTGCTGCGCTGCGAGGAATGCGGCCGGATCCTCGTCCGCACCTCCGAATCCGGCCTGTGAGCCCCGCCGCGGTCTACGCGTCCGGACGCCAGGCCCCCGAACCCCTGCGCCCCGGGTTGCGGCGGCTGCGCGGCGAGTTGCAGGTCCCGGACGGCTTCCCCGCGCCGGTGGAGGCCGAGGCCGCCGCGTCCGCGCGGCAGGCGCCTCAGCCCGCCCGCGACGCCACCGGTATTGCGCTGGTCACCATCGACCCGCCCGGGTCCACCGACCTGGATCAGGCGCTGTTCATCGAACGAGACGGCGAGGGCTACCGGGTGGTCTACGCGATCGCCGACCTGCAGCGGTTCGTCACGCCCGGCGGGGCGCTGGACGCCGAAGCACACGCCCGCGGCGTCACCTTGTACGCGCCGGATGGCCGGGTCCCGCTGCACCCGACGGTGCTCAGCGAGGGGGCCGCGTCGCTGCTCCCCGGAGTGGAGCGTCCCGCGCTGCTGTGGGAGCAC
>NZ_DAIOIA010000121.1:0-8506 GCF_036744435.1 Propioniciclava sp.
GCTCAGTCCTCGGCGAGGGTGAGCTCCAGGCCGCCGAGGATGTTGGCGGACAGGTTGTAGAGGAACGCGAAGATGGTGCCCAGGGCCGTCAGGATCACCACGTTGATCACGGAGAACAGGGCGGTGAAGCCCATCACCTTGTTGGTGTTGACGAAGTCCTCCAGGCGGACGCTGGTCTGATCCTGATCGCTGGACAGCAGCATCGTCAGGCCCGCGTTGATCGCCTCGAACATGCCGGAGGCCCCCAGCAGGGTCCAGACGACGTACACGGCGACCCACGACATGATGCCCAGGGCGATCGAGAACAGGAACGACGTCTTCATCACCGACCAGGGATCGACGCGCGAGATGCGCAGCCGGGCACGGCGGGTCCGGGTGCTGGGCCGGACGCGACCGTCCGGCTCGGACGCCGACTGGTTCTTCGCCGGCGCCAGCGTCAGACCCGACGTGGTGCGCTGTTGCGTATCAGTCACGGCTGTCCTCCTCGTCGTCGCCCTCGCTCACGACAGGGTCAACCGTAGCCGTTTCGTCACTCGAGGGCGTCACCCCGCCGTATGAGTCGCTCGAACCAGCGACCTCCGGTGTGGCACCGGACGCCTCGTCGACGGCCGGATCGGACTCCTCGCCCGTGTCGGGGTAGAGCGCGATGACGGTGACCGTGTCGTTGCCGGTCAGGCCGACGAACTTCACCCCCATCGTGTCGCGACCCTTCGAGGGCACATCGGAGACGGACGCCCGGATGACCTGGCCGGACTGCTTGATCGCGATGACCTCGTCGGTCTCGCTGACCACCAGCCCGCCGACCAGCGAACCGCGGTCGTCGTTGAGCTTCATCGCCTTGATGCCCAGGCCGCCCCGGCCCTGCATCCGGTACTCGCTCACCCTGCTGCGCTTGGCGAAGCCGCCGTCGGTGACGGTGAACACGAACCGGTCGTCCTCGGGCATGTCCGCGTCGATGACGGCCATGCTCAAGAGCTCGTCGCCGTCACGGAACTTCATGCCCGTGACCCCGGACGTCGCCCGGCCCATGGGACGCAACTGGTCGTCGGAGGCCGGGAACCGAATCGCCTGGCCCTTCTTGCTGATCAGCAGCAGGTCATCCGACGACGACGCCGCCCCGGCACCGATCAGCTCGTCGTCCTCGTCGCGGAAGTTGATCGCGATCAGGCCCGCCTGCCGGGCGCTGTCGTACGCCGTCAGGTCCGTCTTCTTGACCAGGCCCTTCTTGGTCGCCAGCAGCAGGTACGGCTTCTCGTCGTAGGAACGGATCGTGAGAACCCCCGCGATCTTCTCCTCCGGCAGGAAACTCATCAGACCGGCGACGTGACCGCCCTTCGCGTCCCGGGAGGACTCGGGCAACTGCCACACCTTCGCCCGGTACACGCGACCGAAGTTCGTGAAGAACAGCAGCCAGTGATGGCTGGTGGTGGTGAACAGGTGCTGCACCTCGTCGTCGCTGCGCAGCGACGCCCCGCGCACGCCCTTGCCGCCGCGCTTCTGCAGCCGGTACTGGTCCGAACGGGTGCGCTTGGCGTAGCCGCCGTACGTGATCGTGACGACCATGTCCTCATCAGGGATGAAGTCCTCATCAGACATGTCCCCGTCGGCGGCGATGATCGTGGTGCGCCGGTCGTCACCGAACCGGTCGGTGATCTCCTGCATCTCCTCGCTGATGATCGTGCGGCGGCGCTCGGGCCGGGCCAGGATGTCCTTCAGGTCGGCGATCTGGGCCTCCATCGCGGCCAGCCGGTCGACGATCGCCTGGATCTCCATCGCGGCCAGCCGACGCAACTGCTGGCTGAGGATGTGATTGGCCTGCAGCTCGTCGATGCCGAGCAGTCCCATCAGGCCCTCGCGGGCGATCTCGACGGTGCGGCTCGCGCGGATCAAGGCGATGACCTCGTCCAGCATGTTGAGCGCCTTGACCAGGCCGCGATCCAGGTGGGCCTTCGACTCCAGGTCGTCGAGCCGGTACTGGGTGCGTCGCTCGATGACCTGCATTTGGTGACGCAGCCAGTAGCCGAGGAACTGGTCGATGCGCAGCGTCCGGGGGACGTCGTCGACCAGGGCGAGCATGTTGCAGCCGAACGTGTCCTGCAGCGGCGTGTGCTTGTACAGGTTGTTCATCACGACGCGCGGCTGGGCGTCGCGCTTCAACACGATGACGAGCCGCTGCCCGGTACGGGCCGAGGTGTCGTCGCGGATGTCGGCGATCCCGGTGAGCCGCCCGGAGTTCACCAGTTCGGCGATCTTGGTGGCCAGGTTGTCCGGGTTGCACATGTGCGGCAACTGCGTGACGACCAGCGAGGTGCGTCCCTTGTTGTCCTCTTCGATCTCGATGACCGCCCGCATGGTCACCAGGCCACGGCCGGTGCGGTAGGCGTCCTCGATGCCCTTACGGCCCGCGATCAGGGCGCCGTTGGGGAAGTCGGGGCCCTTGATGCGGGCGATGCACGCCTCGAGGATCTCTTCCTTCGGCGCTTCGGGGTTGCTGAGCATCCACTGCACGGCGTCGTTGACCTCGCGCAGGTTGTGCGGCGGGATGTTGGTCGCCATGCCGACGGCGATGCCCGTCGAGCCGTTGACCAGCAGGTTCGGGAACCGTGCCGGCAGCACGACCGGCTCGGTGTCCTTGTTGTCGTAGTTCGGCTGGAAGTCGACGGTGTTCTGGTCGATGTCGCGGACCATCTCCATGGCCAGCGGGTTCATCTTGCATTCGGTGTACCGCATGGCGGCGGCGCCGTCGTTGCCCGGCGATCCGAAGTTGCCCTGGCCGTCCACCAGCTTGTGCCGCATCACCCAGCTTTGCGCCAGCCGGACGAGGGTGTCGTAAATCGCCGAGTCACCGTGCGGGTGATACTTGCCCATGACGTCACCGACGACGCGGGAGCACTTGTTCCAGCCGCGGTCGGGGCGGTAGCCGCCGTCGAACATCGTGTACAGGACGCGGCGGTGCACCGGCTTGAGGCCGTCGCGGACGTCGGGCAGGGCCCGGCCCACGATGACGCTCATCGCGTAGTCGAGGTAGCTGCGCTGGATCTCCTCGTTCAGATCGACGGGGGCGATCCGCCCCGTCATCGGCGCGAGCTCGGCGTCGCCGACGGTCGCGGCGGGCTGCGCGGCTGCGGCCGCGACGGGCTCGAGTTCGGGACCGTCCACGGGCGGTTCGTTCGGCGTGTCGCTCATCGTGTTGTCTTCCTAACCCAAATCAGATGTCGAGGAACCGGACGTCCTTGGCGTTGCGCTGGATGAAACTCCTGCGCTGCTCCACGTCTTCGCCCATCAGGATGCTGAACATGTCGGACGCGGCGGCGGCGTCCTCAAGCGTCACCTGCGCCAGCGTGCGCTGATCGGGATCCATGGTGGTGTTCCACAGGTCCTCGGGATCCATCTCGCCCAAGCCCTTGTACCGCTGGATCGGGTTCACCTGCGGGAACTTCTTGCCCTCGGCCAGGCCCGCGTCCCGGAGCCGGTCGCGCTCCTCGTCGGAGTAGGCCAGCTCGTGGGGGGAGTTCGTCCAGCGCAACCGGAACAGCGGCGGCTGGGCCAGGTAGACGAACCCGCCCGACACCAGGGGCCGCAGGAACCGGAACAGCAGCGTCAACAGCAGGGTGCGGATGTGGGCGCCGTCGACGTCGGCGTCGGCCATCAGGACGATCTTGTGATAGCGCAGCCGGTCGACGTCGAAGTCGTCGGAGAAGCCGGTGCCGAGCGCGTTGAAGATCGCCTCGACCTCCTTGTTCGCCAGGATCCGATCCAGCCGGGCCTTCTCGACGTTCAGGATCTTGCCGCGGATCGGGAGGATCGCCTGGGTGCGCGGGTCGCGGCCGCCCTTGGCGGAGCCACCGGCCGAGTCGCCCTCGACGATGAACACCTCACACTCGATGGGGTTGCGCGAGCTGCAGTCGGCGAGCTTGCCGGGCAGCGAAGACGACCCGAGCAGGCCCTTGCGGTTGCGGGCCATGTCGCGGGCCTTGCGTGCGGCCAGGCGAGCCGTGGCCGCCGCCTGCGACTTGCGGATGATGTCCTTGCCCTCGGCGGGGTTCTTCTCGAACCAGTCACCCAGCAGGTCGTTGGTGACCTTCTGCACGAAGCTCTTCGCTTCGGTGTTGCCGAGCTTCGTCTTGGTCTGGCCCTCGAACTGCGGCTCGCCGAGCTTGATGGAGATGATCGCGGTGAGGCCCTCGCGGATGTCGTCGCCGGAGGGACGATCCTCCTTCTTCTTGATCATCCCCCACGTCTCGCCCCACCGGTTGACGGTGTTGGTCAGCGCCGCGCGGAAGCCCTCCTCGTGCGTGCCTCCCTCGTGGGTGTTGATCGTGTTCGCGAACGTGTGGACGCCCTCGGTGAACGAGTTGTTCCACTGCATCGCGACCTCGAGGGCGAGCGCGTCGTCGGGGGACTCCGCGTCGATCGCGATGACCGACGGGTGGATGACCTCCTTGTTCCCGGTGAGGTACTTGACGTAGTCGATGAGCCCGTCGTCGTAGCGGAACGTGATCTCGTGGGGATGATCGGACGCGTCGTCGACGAAATCGTCCAGCCCCGACTCGGCATCCGCGGTCACCGCCGGACGGTCGTCGATCAAGGTGATGGACAGCCCCTTGTTGAGGAACGCCATCTCGCGGAACCGGTTCGCCAGCGTCTGCCAGTCGTAGTGCGTGGTCTCGAAAATCGTCGGGGAGGCGTAGAAGGTCATCGTCGTGCCGACCTCGTCGCCCTCACCCAGCGGCTCCAGACGCTCCAGGTCGGCGTCCGGGACACCGAGGGAGAAAGCCTGGCGCCAGTGGTAGCCGTCGCGGCGCACGTCCACGATGAGGTGGTCGGAGAGGGCGTTGACGACCGAGGCGCCGACACCGTGCAGGCCGCCGGAGACCTTGTAGCCGCCCGTGCCGAACTTGCCGCCCGCGTGCAGCACCGTCAGCGCGAGCGTGACGGCCGGGATCTTCTCCTTGGGGTGCAGATCGACCGGGAAGCCGCGCCCGTTGTCGGTGACGCGCACGCCGTCCTCAGGCAGGAGGGTCACGGTGATGGTGTCGGCGTAGCCCGCCAGCGCCTCGTCGACGGAGTTGTCGACGATCTCGTACACCAGGTGGTGCAGGCCGCGCTCACCGGTCGAACCGATGTACATGCCGGGACGCTTGCGGACGGCCTCCAGGCCCTCCAGCACGGTGATCGCCGAGGCGTCGTACTTGCCCTCCTCGACCGCGGTGGCGGCCGACCCGGCCGTGGGATGCGCGGTGCTGTTGTCTGCCGTCAAGGCGCTCTCTTCTCCCCTGTGCATTCGGGCGCCTCCCCAGCTGGTCCTGCGTGCGGGGGCGGCGTCCACTCAACCCTGCCATCCTACCCGAGGGCGCACGCCGATCACGACTCGACACCGCGGATTTCCGCGGACTCTGCGGCTGGAGATGCCGCTCATTCGCACACGGAGGCCAGTTGGCGGCCCGGACGACCCCGATCCCGACCCCGGATATGCGTCCGGGGGTTTCAGAGGCGCCCACGGCGTCGCAGGCCTTCGGCCGGCAGGGCCCGGGTGCGCTGCTGACGCCCGTCCCCGGTCGCCTCCAGCGGGGGGTGTTGTTCAACCCATCGACGCCCTCACCCACCCCCCCTAATGTTCACACCGTCAGGCGAACCCGCCACACACACGAACACAAAGGAGCCCCACCATGGCCATCTCCCACGGCATGAACGTCGACGCCATCACCGGACAGGTCGTCCCCGGACTCAACCGCGAAGCCCAAGAAATCGAACGCACCGTCACCGACGTCGACCGCCTCCTCCAGCAAGTCGAAGCCAACTGGAAGGGCAACGACGCCCAACAGTTCCAGCAGAAGTGGAACGGCCAATACCGCACCCAACTCAAGCGCCTCGCCGAAGAACTCAAGCAACTCGCCGACACCGCCCGCCGCAACGCCGACAACCAGCGCTCCACCAGCTCCACCCTGTAACAACCGACCCGGCGGCCCGGTCACGTCACCCGAGCCGGGCCGCCGCCCATGCGGCCCCACTCGGGCCGCCCCGCCGTCCCTCGCGCACCGACCCTCTCCTGAAGGATGAAGCCATGCCTGCTCGGCCCTCAGCCGCACGCCGCCCCTGGAGGCGGCCATGACGCTGTCGGGAATGAACATCGCGGAGATCCGCTCGATCGCCTCGCAGCTGAGGCGCTACGCAGCGGACGTCCAGCAGTGCAGCCGCGACGTCGACCGGCTCCTGCAGACGGCCCGCAGCAACTGGTCCGGACCCGACCTGTCCGAGTTCATGGCCAAGTGGAACGGACAGACCCGCGGCATCGCCCAGCGCGTCGAAGCGGAGTTGCGGGAACTCGCCGACACGGCCGAGCGCAACGCCCAGGCCCAGCAGGTCACCAGCGACGAGCTCGGTGACTCCACCGGCGGTGGTGGCGGAGGCGGCGGCGCAGGTGGCGGCGGCCTGGGCGGGGGCGGCGGCGGGAGCTGGGACGACGACGAACGCGACCGTGGTGTCTCCGACCTGGAGGACTTCGTCGACAACCCCGAACAGGAAACCGTCATCGGCCGCGAGCACGAATGGCCGTTCGGCGACCAGCCAGATGACGCCGACGGTGGCGACGGCGACAGCGAGGGCGGCGAGGACAAGGACGGCGTCCCGCTCAACGTCCGCTACGACATCGCCGAAGGTGAAGGCCTGATCGGCAACGAGGTATCCGCGGGCGGCTCCGTCGGCGACGAGAACTTCGGCGCCCAAGGCGAGGCCAGCGCCACCGTGGGCCTCAAGGGCGAGTACGGGGTGTACGCCGGAACCGGCGGCCTCGTGGCCACGGCGGGCATCATGGCCGGTGCGCAGGCGTCCGCCAGCGGTTCCGCCTACGTTGGACCGGCCACCGTGGCCGGAGAGGCGTCCGCCATGGCCGGCGTCAGCGCCGAGGGCGCCGTCGCCCTGAGCGCGACCGGGGTATCCGCCCAGGCGGAGGCGTTCGCCGGAGCCAAGGCCGAGGCCAGCGGCTCGGCCGACATCGGCGGCGTCGGCGTCACCGGCACCGCCGAGGCATGGGCCGGTGTCGGCATCGAGGCGAACGTGGACATCGGGATCACCGATGGGAAACTCACGATCGGGGGCAGCTTCGGAGCCGCCCTCGGCGTCGGTGGTAGCGTCGGCGGCGGCATCACCATCGACCTCAACAAGGTTGGCGACAGCCTGTCCAGCGCGGCTGATGCCGTCGGCGATTTCTTCGGAGGACTGTGGTGAGCGAACAAGCCCAACGACTGACGCTGTCGATCCCCCCGGAGCGGTGGGAGACCGTCGAGCCCCCCGCAGGCACCGCCTTCCTGGCGCAGCGCATCGGTGCCTTCCAGTACTTCCGTCCCACCATCAGCGTGGAGGTCGCCGAGCTCCAGCCCGACGCCACCCTGACCGATGTGGCGGGCGTCCTGTTCGGCAAACTGCAACGCATCGATCCCCAGGCCGAAGGCCGGATCGACACCTCCCGCCTCGAAGCGGGCCGCGTCCTGCAGCGCGTCCGGTTCACCCTGAACGCGGACGGCTTGCCGCCGCTCCACCTGGAGCAATGGCAGGTCGTGGTGGCCATGGACACCGATGATCCGTCGGTGACGTTGGCCATGACGATCGTCCTGACGGCGGAGGCGGACACGATGAACGAGTACGTCGCCGACTTCCAGGAGTTCGTGGGCAGCGCGACCGTCACCGAGGGGCCCGTCGCGTGACCCCTCGACGCGCCCAAGCGGTCACGATCCTGCTCGGGGTCGTCTTCCTCGCGGTCGCCGCCATCATGCTCGTCGTCGTTCCCGCGGACGCCGTCGGCGCCCTCCGCTGGGGGATCGGACTGCCGTTCCTCGTCATCGGTCTCGCGAACCTGGCCCTGGCGCCGCGGTTCTCCCGCGAGGTCCTCCCCGACGACGGCCAGTTCCAGCCCCTCGACGCCCAGGGCCGGCCCGTGGTCGGCTCCCCACACGTGCAGCAGCTCGCACTCGCACTGGACCGGGAACTGCGCGACACGCCCCACCGGATCGAGACCGCGCCCGACGCGGTCCGCGCCTTCTACGACTCCGGCGTCTTCTACCAGCCCGGCAGCCGCACGCTGCGGCAGTTCCGCTGGCGCACCACCCTCATGTCCACCCCGAACCCCACCGCCTTCGTGCGTCTCGACCAGCAGGTAGACCAGACCCGCGGCGGCTACTGGGGCAGGGCCCGCGTCCAGGGCGGCCTGCAGTTCAACACCTCCACCCGCGTCACCGTCGGCGGCGGAAAGACGGTGAAGCGCACCGTGTCCACCGGGGACGTCTCCGACGCCCTGACGACAGCCCTGAAGCAGTGCGGCGTCACGGCGGCCCAGTCGGCCATGTTCTGGGTGGGCGTCACCAACGCCAGCCTCGGCGTGCTGGTCGCCCTCGGGGCGGTCGTCGCCGTGCTCGTCGGCTGACTGGTCTCCCCCTGCGGGGCTCGCCCCCCGCAGGGGGGTGTTGTTCAACCCATCGACGCCCTCACCCACCCCCCCTAATGTTCACAC
>NZ_DAIOIA010000122.1:0-4633 GCF_036744435.1 Propioniciclava sp.
GGCGCGCGCTCCGGGCACGTCCTCCAGGGTCGGCTCCGCGGTGGGGCTGAAGCCGTCGGCCGCCGAGGCATCCATGACCCAGACCCGTCCGGCCTGGGCGTCGGCGAAGGCCGTCGTGGTGGCGGCGTGGCTGAAGGTGACGCTCTTGCCGTGGTCGCTGCCCTGGTCGAGGGTGAAGGCGGCGGTGTCCACGCTGCTGGAGCGGGCGTTGAGGGCGTCCTCGACGAAGACCGTGTCGCCCGCCTGGGAGACGTCGAAGGTGTTCGAGTTGGCGCGGACGGCGCCGTCGAGGGTGCGTGAGGGGTAGTTCAGGTGCCCGACGAGCCGGAGGTTCTGATTGGTGACCCAGATGCCGCCGTCGTTGAGCTGCACCTGTCGGGCCGGCACGCCCGGATGGAAGGCGGCCAGCAGCGCCATGACGAGCGCGATCGCGGTCAGGGCCGCGACTCCGCCCCGTTGTCGGCGTAGCAGTTCCGCCATGAATGAGTCCCCCCACGGCGGTTGGGGGGACCCGCCAGTGCTCGGAAGATGTTCAAACCCCGCGCGTCAGAGTAGCAACGAACACGGTCATGGTCGCGGGACGCCCGTGCCCCCGCACGGGGAGGAATGCCCGGAGGAGGAGACCCCTCCGAGGGCCAAGACGGGAATCGCTTTTCGGGGTGCGCAACCCACCCGGCGTGGAATATAGTTGAAGCATCAACTGTTGGGAGAGACATGACCACCACGACATTGCCCGCGACGACGCACATGGGAAGCGTCGCCCTCGACGTCGCCGACCTGGACGCGATGACGACCTTCTACCGCGACGTCCTGCTCCTGGACCAGATCGCCGAGCGCGGGGACGAGATCGATCTCGGCCGCGGCTCCGACGTCCTGGTGACCTTGCGCCATCGTCCCGGCCTGCCGCGCGGTGAGCGCCGGACCGCCGGTCTGTTCCACACCGCGATCCTGCACGACAGCCCGACCTCGCTGGCCACCACGCTGGCGTCCTTCGCGCTGGCCCGTCCTGAGCTGTACACCGGCTCGGGCGACCACCTCGTCTCCCAGGCGTTCTACCTGGACGACCCCGAGGGCAACGGCGTCGAGCTGTACTACGACCGGCCCCGCGACACCTGGACGTGGGACAACGGCCAGGTCCGCATGACGACCCTGTTCGTCGACCCCAACCAGTTCCTGGGCGAGCACCTGACACCGCAGGCCCGCGACTTCGTCGAGACGGCCGCCGGCCGCCGCGGCTCGCTGCCCGACGAGACGGTCGTGGGCCACGTCCACCTGAAGGTCGGCGACACCGCCCGTGCCAAGGACTTCTACGTCGACACGCTCGGCTTCGACGTGACCTCCGAGATGCGCGGCGCCCTGTTCGTGTCCGCCGGCGGCTACCACCACCACATGGCGATGAACACGTGGAGCTCCGAAGGTGTCGGGCTGCGCGCCCCCGGCCTCGGCTTGGGCCGGGTCGACATCGTGGTCCCCAGCGCCGCCGATGTCGCGGAACTGACGACCCGGGCTCGTTCCCGCGGCGTCCAGATCCGCGAGGAGGGCGGCGCTGTCGAACTCGACGACCCGTGGGGCAACCTGGTCCGCCTCAGCGCCTGACCGCCTCATCCCCGGACCCCCGCCCCCGCGCCGAGGACTGAGCCTGAGCCCGCCGAGGACTGAGCCTGAGCCCGCCGAGGACTGACCCCCACGTCGCCGAGGACTGAGGCTGAGCCCGCCGAGGACTGAGCCTGGACGCATCGAGGACTGCGCACCAGGGGACGCGAGCCCTGCTCAGGCGATCATGGCGTCCCGCTCCCCCAGCGTCACCGGATCCTGGGGCGCCGGGAGCGAGGATGGGGCGGCCAGTGCCGCGTCGTAGGCGCGCCGCAGCCGCTCCACCGCCGTGGCGAACGACCCCGGGTCCCCCGCGTAGGGCAAGCGCAGGTGGTGCGCCATGCCGCCGCCGATCGAGAACCGGACGCCTGGCACGACGTAGACGCCGAGCCGCTCCGCCTGACCCGCGACGGCCACCGCGATCGGCTCGGGAAGCCGGCACCACAGCGTCAGCCCTCCGGAGGGGACGCCGAACTCCCACGTCGGCAGGTGGGTGCGCAGCAGCGCGACGAGGGCGTCCCGGGAGCGGCGCAGCGACGCGCGCCGCTCGGCCAGGATCCGGTCGGCGTCCGCCAGCAGATGCACCGCAACCAGTTCGTCGATCACCGAACACCCCAGCGACAAGGTGGACAGCGCCGCGTAGAGGTCGTCGACCTCGGAGCGCGGGGCGCGGATCCACCCCACCCGGATGCCTCCCCAAAACGACTTGCTCATGCTGCCGAGGGTCAGCGTGGACGCCGCCTGCGCGGCGAACGGGGTCGGGCGTCCCCCGGCGGCGCCGTCGAGGTCGAGTTCGGCCATGGTCTCGTCCACCAGGGCTGTGCAGTCCCCGGCCCGCAGCGCTGCGGCGACGGCGGCACGTGTGTCGTCGTCCATGAGCGCCCCGGTGGGGTTGTGGTAGTCGGGGATGAGCATCGCCAAGCGTGGACGCGTCCGTCGGAGGGCGGCCGCAATCTCGGGAACGTGCCAGCCTCCCCCACCGACACCGATGCCGACCAGCCGGGCGCCTTCGGCCCGCAGGGCCTGCGCCGCGTTCGGATACGTGGGCGACTCGATCAGGACGCGGTCCCCCGCCTGGACGCGTGCGCGGGCGACGACGGCGGCACCGGCGAGGGCGCCTGGCACGATCAGGATGTTCTCGGGGTCGGTGGGAAGACCGCGGTCGCGGTAGCGCTGTGCGACGGCCTCGCGCAGGGTGGGCAGTCCGCGCGGGTGGTAGCCGATGCCGCGGGCGTGGGCGCCCAGTTCGCCCAGGGCCGCATCGACGGCCGTCATCAGGCCTGCCGGGGCGGCGGACGCCGCACAGGTGAAGTCGACTTGGTCGTCGTCGGGGTCGGTGAGTTGGGGCCCGAACGGGCTGAGCCGATTGGGCCCGGCTCCGGGAAAACGCAGCACCGTGCCGGAGCCGCGGCGGGTGGCGGCGTAGCCCTCTTTCACGAGTTCTTGGTAGGCACGGGTGACGGTGGTGCGGCTGACGCCGAGCGTCTGCGTGAGCGCCCTTTCGCTGGGGAGGATCGCCCCGGGGACGAGCCGGCCGTCCATGAGCCAGTCGCGAATCCCCGCTGCCAGGGCCCGATAGGCCGGGACGCCTGTCGGGGGCGCCTCGGAGAGCGGGGCGAGCTTACGGGCCGGAATGCGGACGCTCATGCAGGCCACTATCGCGCAAGTGGCTATTGTTGACCAGTCCAGTTGAGGCGAGAGTGGGGTCATGTCCGTGCAACTCAAGCGTCCCGCCGCTGCTCCTCTGCTCGCCTTGTCCCCCCGCGAACAGCTCCGCGCCCCTCGACTCCCCCACCGCATGACGCAGCTCATGATCGGCCTGAGCCTGTACGGGTTCTCCATGGCGATGCTCGTGCGCAGCACCCTCGGGCTGGACCCGTGGGATGTCTTCCACGAGGGGCTCACCAAGCGCACCGGGGCGTCGTTCGGGACGGTCATCCTCGTCGTCGGCTTGGCCGTGCTGCTCCTGTGGGTGCCGCTGCGGCAATGGCCGGGATTCGGCACCATCGCCAACGTGTTCGTCATCGCGTTCGCCACCGACGTCGGCCTGGCCGTCATCGCCGTACCGGACGCGCTGGCGGCCAAGGTCGCGCTGCTGGTGGGCGGCGTGATCCTGAACGGCGTCGCGGGCGGCCTCTACATCGGCTCACAGTTGGGCCCGGGACCCCGCGACGGGCTCATGACCGGGCTGGTGCGACGCACCGGCTGGTCGATCCGGGCCACCCGCACGGGGATCGAGATCCTCGTGCTGGCGTCCGGATTCCTCCTCGGCGGGACGCTGGGCCTGGGCACCGTCCTCTACGCGCTCACCATTGGCCCGCTCGTGCAGTTCTTCCTGCGCGTGTTCACCGTGGAATTGCGCCCGGCGGACGCGTCACCTCAGCCGTAGGTGTCGCGCGGACCTCTCCCCTTCACCGAGCGGGGTCCGTGCTTCCAGCTCGGTGCGTTGGGCCCGATGATCTGGACGCGGAGGATCGTGCCGTCTCCCAGGGACGCGTTCATCTTCGCCACCAGTTGCGGTGCCATGAGCCGCAGTTGGGACGCCCACGCCGTCGAACTGGTGCGCACCACCAGCACCTTGTCGGTGTAGGCCTCCGGGGTGCTGTGCTCGGCGACGGCTGGGCCGACCAGTTCGGCCCAGCGCCCCATCAGGAGGTGGACGTTGACGTCGGCGGACCAGCCGCGCTGCTCGATGACGCGTTCCAGCGCGTCGCCCAGGGGCATCGGGTCGCCGCGCCGGTCGCCCCGGGTTCGGCGTCCTTGACGCGTGCGCTTCTTCTGCCGGGGTGCAGGCGCGGGCACCGTCCGGCCCGCCGCTTCGGCAATCTGTCGCG
Organism: Propioniciclava sp.; assembly: GCF_036744435.1. Lineage (NCBI taxonomy): Bacteria > Bacillati > Actinomycetota > Actinomycetes > Propionibacteriales > Propionibacteriaceae > Propioniciclava > Propioniciclava sp. Next base: position 4,428 of record NZ_DAIOIA010000122.1, read on the forward strand.
CCAGGTCCAGCCCGGTGGGGTTGAACTCCACCTCCTCGAACTCGGCGCTCCGCTCCCCCTCGTGCTGCGTGCCGCCGGTGTCGGCATCCGGCTCGGTCGGGTCACTCATCGCCATCGCCTGGGCTCTCACCCGACGCGGCCGGGGACGAATCGTTGACGGCGTCGGCAACGCCGGCACCGACGTCCAGCGGAGCGGTGTCCTCCGG
>NZ_DAIOIA010000122.1:4733-8428 GCF_036744435.1 Propioniciclava sp.
CGTTGACGGCGTCGGCAACGCCGGCACCGACGTCCAGCGGAGCGGTGTCCTCCGGCTGCACGCTCCCCGACGGCTCGCTCGCGTCCTCGACGAGCCCCACCTGATCGGCTTTCACACGCCGCACCTGGCCGTCGGCGATGGTGTAGCGGCGCCCGACCAGGGCCGCCGGGACGTCGGTCGCGACGGCGGCCGTGATGAGCACCTGCTCGGCGTCCGCGATCCGCTCGGCGAGGCGGGAGCGTCGCACCTCGTCGAGTTCGGCGAACACGTCGTCGAGCACCAGCACCGGTTCGACGCCATCGCTGCGCAGCAGCTCGTAGGCGCCCAGCCGCAAGGCGAGCGCGAACGACCAGGATTCCCCGTGGGAGGCATACCCCTTGGCGGGCAGCTGCCCCAGTGAGAGGACCAGGTCGTCTCGGTGCGGGCCGACCAGCGTGACGCCGCGGGCGATCTCCTCGCGTCGCCGTTCCTCCATCCGGGCACGCAGCAGCGCCCCGAGTTCGGCAGGTGTAGCGTCCACGATCGGTTCGGCACCGGTGGTCTCGCCTTCGGACCGGCCCGCGACGGGCAGGCCCTCCCCCGGGCGCGGATCCAGACCGAGCGAACTCGACTTGTAGGCGACGGTGGCACGGTTGTTGGTCGGCGCGATCGCCAGGTAGGCCTGCGCGACCGGCTCGGCGAGGTCGCGCAGCGTCTGCAGCCGGGCGTGCAGCAGTTCGGCGCCGAAGTCGGCCAGCGAGTCGTCCCAGACCTCCAGGGTGGCGGCGACATCGGGGCCCACCGGTCCGCGGCGTCCTCCCAGCGACTTCAGCAGGGCTGAGCGCTGCCGCAGGACGCGGTCGTAGTCGGCGCGGACGCCCGCCAGCCGCGGCCAGCGTTGGGTGACCAGGTCGTCGATGAACCGGCGGCGATCCGAGGGGTCACCCTTGACCATGGCGAGATCATCGGGGGCGAACAGCACGACGCGAAGCGCCCCGAGCAGGTCGCGGGGACGTTTGAGGGGGCCGCGGTTGAGAGAAGCCCGGTTGGCTTTCCCCGCGTTGATCTCGACTTCCAGGGCGAGCGTCCGCGGGTCGTCGAGACCCGCCTGGACGCGCGCCCGGACGAGGGCTCGCGGGGAGCCGAACCGGATCAGCGGGGCATCCGAGGCCACGCGGTGGGAGCCGAGCGTCGCCAGGTATTCGACCGCCTCGACGAGGTTCGTCTTGCCCTGGCCGTTGCGCCCGGTCAACGTCGTGACTCCGGGGCCGAACTCCAGTTCGGCGAACGGCCAGGACCGGAAGTCGGCCAGGCTCAGATGGGTGACGAACACCGCGCCTCGCGCGCCCGGGTCACTGCGGCAGGCGCATGAGCATGATGACGTGCTTGTAGTCGGTCAACGGCGTGCCGTCGATCTCGACCAAAGGCGTCAGCAGGCACGGCTTGCCCGGGGCGGTGAACGCGAAGTTCACATAGGGGGTGTCGAGCGCGTTGAGGGCGTCCAGCAGGTAGTGCGGGTTGAACCCTGCAGCGTTCATGGCGAGGCCGTTTCCGGTCTCGTCGACGACGCTCGCCTCGACGGCTTCGACGGCCTGGGCCTGGTCACCGGTGGCGGCTTCGAAGGTCAGGTGGTCGGCTTCGATCATCATGCGCAGCGACGTGTTGCGCTCGGCCACCAGCGCGACGCGCTTGACGGCGGCGACGACTTCCGAGGTGTTGGCCCGCACGGTGAGCGTCGGCTGGACGTTCATCAGGTGCCGGACCTTCGGGAACTCGCCGTCCAGCAGCCGCGTGGTGATCTGGCGGACGCCGTTCCCGCCCTCGCCCTCGAACCCGATGAGGCCGTCGCCGGCTTCCGCGGCGGCCAACGACAGGGAGATCTTCTCGCCCGCCGTCATCGACTTCGACGACTCCGACAGGACCCGCGCCGGAACCAGGGCTGCGGCGTCCGCGGTGCTGCTGGTGGGGCTCCACGGGAGTTCCTTCAGAGCCATCCGGTAGCGGTCGGTGGCCAGCAGCGACAGGGTGTCGCCGTCGATCTCGAGACGGACGCCGGTGAAGACAGGCAGCAGTTCGTCGCGGCCTGCGGCGACGACCACCTGGGAGACCGCCTGGGCGAACACGTCGGGGGTCAGGGTGCCCGTGGAGGCAGGCATGGCGGGGAGGTCGGGGTATTCGGCGACGGGCAGCAGTTGCAGGGTGAAGCGTGCACTGCCGCAGATGATCTCGAGTCGCGAGTCATCGGAGATGAGGTCGACCGGCTTGGCGGGCAGGCTGCGTGCGATGTCGGCGAGCAGGCGACCGGAGACCAGCGCGACGCCGTCGTCGGTGACGTCAGCGAGAACCGTCACCTTGGCGGAGGTCTCGTAGTCGAAGGTCGACAAGACGACCTCGGCACCGGAGGCCTCGATGCGCAGCCCGGCGAGGATCGGGACGCTGGGACGGTTCGGCAAGCTACGGGCTACCCACTGGACGGCGTCCGCGAGGACGTCGCGCTCGACTCGAATCTTCACTGATGCTCCCAGATGGTGGATTGGCTGCACGCCGATCATATCCAGACGCCGGCTCCGGGGAGGTGTCCCCGCGCCGCGGCTTGCCCCGAGCGGGACGCCGAGGCGGGCATCGTCGTGGAGTCCGGCAGGCGTTACCCACATGTGCCCAGCCGCAGACTTAGAAGGGAAGGAGATGTCTTACCTTTCTCGGTCATCATCACCCCTGTGCACAACGTGGATGACTCTCGAATCTCCTGACCGGGGCGGTGTTTCGTGCCCTGCGAACCTGTGGAGAACTCGAATCCCGCGGGGGACGCCCTGTGGTCAACGGCGGACTTGTCCACGCTGTCCACAGTTCGGGGGACTTGTCCACAGGGTTTCTGGGGAGAACTGGGTCGCGAGTTACGAGCCGGCGTCGGCCGGGTGACGCCGAGACGACGCGTCCGCATCGTGGTCCGAACGCGTGCAACAGGACGCGCAGGCACGAGCAGGACCCCCTCTCGCGTGAAGGGGGAGGACCGGCGGTCAGGGAGTGGGTCGCCGCTGTCAGCGGGCGGAGGCAGCCTGCTTGATGCGGTTGGTGAGTTCGGTCACCTGGTTGTAGATCGTGCGTCGCTCGGCCATGAGCTGACGGATCTTCTTGTTGGCGTGCATGACCGTGGTGTGGTCGCGTCCCCCGAACAGTCGACCGATCGCGGGCAGGGAGAAGTCGGTGAGCTCCCGGCACAGGTACATGGCGATCTGGCGGGCCGTCACCAGGACGTGCGTCCGGGCGGGGCCGCAGAGGTCGTCGATGGTGATGTTGAAGTAGTTGGCGGTCTGGGTCATGATCAGCGGGGGCGTGATCTGCGCCTCGACGCCCTCGGGAATGAGGTCCTTGAGGACCTCCTCGGCCAACCGCAGGTCGACCGGCTGGTGGTTCAGCGACGCGAACGCGGTGACCCGGATGAGGGCGCCCTCCAACTCGCGGATGTTGGTGGCGATCTTGCCTCCGATGAACTCCAGCACCTCGGGGGTGGCCATCAGGTGCTCGGCGGAGGCCTTCTTCCGCAGAATCGCGATCCGGGTCTCCAGGTCGGGTGGCTGGATGTCGGTCAGCAGCCCCCACTCGAAGCGGCTGCGCAGCCGCGGCTCGAGCGCCTCGAGCGCCTTGGGGGGACGATCCGAGGTCATCACGATCTGCTTCTGCGCGTTGTGCAGCGTGTTGAACGTGTGGAAGAACTC
>NZ_DAIOIA010000123.1:0-8321 GCF_036744435.1 Propioniciclava sp.
ATCAGCGATCCGAGCGGCTTCCGGGGGTTTGAGAAGCTGCTACGGAGGTCCACAGTTTCAGACATACTCAAACACCTGACATGGGTGCTTTCGCCTGTTGTGACGGCGAACGGCTCCACGAGGCGGATCGTTGCTTCCTCGTCTTCGTTGATGTCGATGCTGGTGGTGAAGGTCTGGTTCGCGAGGCGTTTCCCGTGGGCGTCGGCGCTCTTGGAGAGGCGTTGGCAGTCGATCAAGAGCCGCAGTGCCTTCGCGATCTGGCGGCGGGGGCCTTGATCTTGGTCGTGTTCATTCTCGATGCGGCGGTCGATATCGGCCAGGCCTGCGCGGATGCGGTCCTGGTGACGTTTCAGGGTGGTGAGGTCGATGGCGTCAGCGAAGTGTGTGGCGAGGAGCTTGTCGGACTCATCTTCGAGCCGCCGGCGGTTGGCAGCGAGTTCTGCCAGTTCGTCGGAGCGAGCCGCGAAGCGCTCGTCGAATGCTTGCTCGACTTTCTTGGCGAGGCCGACGTACTGGGCTTCGTGCAGCGGCCGGCGCACCCGCATGACCAAGTGCACGCGCCGCGCAATCCCGGTTGCGGTCGTCGAACAACTCGTCGTCGACTGCTACGCGAGGATCTCGATCAACGCTGACGAGGCGAAGACCACAGCCACGACGGGCTTCCGCTCCTACTACGATCAAACGCTTTTGAGCTGCCACGCGTCTTGCAATGGAGGATTCCGCGCGTGCTGAGATAATCGAACCATGGCCTCCCCGCAGACACTCGACGACGCCAATCGGCGACTCGTCGCGTTGTGGGCAGCGGACTGCGCGGAGCGCGTTCTGCCGTTGTTCGAGGCCGAGGCTCCAGAGGATGATCGCGCGAGGGGTGGGATCGAACGTACCCGTGCTTACGGTCACGGTGAGCTTGATGCCGCCGGCGAGATCAAACGGCGATTCGACGCTGGTCGTGCTGCTCAATCGGCGAAATCACCCGTAGCGGTAGCCGCCGCTCGAGCTGCCGGACAGGCTTCGGGCGTGGCCCATATGGGAGCTCATGCTCTCGGTGCTGCTGCGTACGCAGCGAAGGCCGCCTCGCTTGCGGCGGACGACCAGGAGGCCGCGCGTCGTGAGGAGGTTCGTTGGCAGATCGACCACATGATGCCCGACGTTCGTGCGGCACTGTCGAGCCTGCCCCTGCTTGGGGAGAACTCATCCGGGCCGCTGGGGACCGGTCTTTTGGCTTCGGGAGTACTGGCGGTGACGATCCGCGAGATTCAGTCAGCGTTGGCGGACGCTCCCACGTTTGCTAGGCACCCGCAGGGCGTAACTGAAGGCTAAACAGGGGGCTCTTATGCGGTGGGCGAAGCTTGACGGTGTGGCAGATATTGATGCTTGGGTGATTCGGGAGCCTGACCGGCAGACCTATCGCGGGCGCGTCTCGTGTCCTGATCCCGCTTGCGGTGTGGGGTTGAATTGGCGGAAGCGTTCCAAGGACGGTAAGGCCCCGACCTTCTATGGCAATCATCTCGACGGCTGCAAGTTCAAGACCGAGTCTGAAGAACAAGTCGCTGAACGGGAGTTGGAGGAAGTCGATGCGGTCATCAACACCTGCGAGGAGATGAAGATCCGCCTCGACACGCCCAGCAGGCAACGGCCGAAGACGAAAGATGAACCGGGATCAGGAGGCAGCCCAGGAAAGACACATCAGCACAACGGAAATGACCGCTCGACACGGGCGGGATCGACCGGGCTACGTCCGCTCTTACGGAAGCTCATCAACTCGCCAACGTTTCGAGAGGATCGCATGCCGTTAGTGCTCAGCGACGGTACTCGTACGACCGTCGCTGACGGTTGTCATCATGTAAATGACTTTGAGTTATCTGGAGAAACCTGCATCGTGTGGGGCAAGATCAAGACCACGAAGGCGGACTGGATCAACGCGGGCTTCCGACACGAAAAGCTGCCGTCAGTGCGTGTGTGGAAGGACGCGGCGCCAGATGCACTTGAGTCTGCGGGCGTCCAGGACATTGACGATCTCATTGGCTGGTACTTTCTCGTCGAAGGTAAGTTCGGGGAAACCTCTGCGGGCAGCCCCTACGTCAGCTTGCAAGACGCTAAACGGATTGCCTTCCTGTCAGACCCGGCGGAGGCGGAGTCGAGGAGCGCTCGCTGAGTAGCTGACTCTTCGTCAACTCCTTCACGCGAGTTGGTGACAGAGCCAAAGTCCGATGACCCGAGCGGTTTCCTCCCCGGCATCACCCCTTCAGGAGTCGGCTCGACGGACCGCCGGTCCATCCTGAGTAAAGGGCAACCCTCGATCTGCAAGAGGCGTGGCAGCAAAAAGCGAGTCCAAGCGCGAAGGCCCCGATGGCCACTTACGGTTCGGACGGGGCCGCGGTGATGCGCCGCTGAAGAGGCGTCTCGATGAGGGCGCGCGTCTTCTGAAAGACGTGTGGTGTCACGCTGCCAACCACATAGTTGGACGCCGCTCCGTTTAAGGGTTATGCGGCAGGCTGCATTTCAAGACTCGACAACGCTCGAGTCATCGTTGACCAGAACAGGGCTCATCGCATCAAGAACGGCCTTGAACTGCACCCACTCTGATGCCGATAGAGGGAAGGCGCCGCTGATCACCACCGGAGGCCGCCCTTGTAGCGCGATAGGAATTGGGTAGCTTTGAACGCTTGCGGCGTTTTGCCCGGTAAACGACGACTGCGAAGCGCTTGCATGCTCGTCACGCTCGAAATGGGAAGGTGAGCCGGATTCGTCGAGCGGTCGGTCGAGTTGTTCTTGGCCGGGCTCCGAATCCTCAACTTCGAATGAGGCAGAGGGAGCCACAACCGCCGCCGTAGGCTCTGGCTGCTCATCTAGCCCTGCGAACTCCAGCGTTTCTCGCCATTCACGCAAGAACTCTTTCGCGCCGGTTTCGGTGAACCCACGGTCACGCGTGAGCCGCCAGATCACGTTGGCGTCAGACGGAAGACTCGAGCCGTACTCATCCCAGAATTCACGATGAATGGGGGGATGTAAGGCTGCATCTCTGATGGCCTCGGCCCTGGCATCAGAACTTGGATGGTTCAAGATATGAACCGCTTCGTCAGTTACCGAGATTCGTCGTTCATCCTTCGCGCCCTCGTCGTTGATGAGGCCGAACTTCTTGAGTGCGGAGATCGTGAGTCCCGCTGGTCCGTTTAGGCTCGCGTAGCCCCATATCTCCGGCAGTGACGCCACCGGGACCTCATACTGCTTGTCGCGTGCGTACAGCTGTCGCACCCGTTGAATAGCTTTCTCGAGGCTGATCGCCGGATACGCGGGACTCCTGCCCTTTGGGCGCTTCCGCGGACGCTGCTCTTCTGACATGTTCGACCTCCTTCTCGAATCCTAGCGCATGCGAACACAGGGGCAAGTGGCGCAGTGGTGGTACTGGAGCACAAGAGCATTCGACGTGGTATGCTGGAGGTAGCATAAAAAGTAGCGTCCCGGCGGTAACCGGGACGCTACTCAAAACAAGGTGAGGTCAGATCTCATCTTGACGAACGCTGGCTCTACCTCGCGACAACGAGATCTTGCCAGTACCGGCCCGAGGGCGCGGTGATGACTCGGACAGTCACCATCAGTGTACCGGAGTTGATGGGGACAACAGGTCTCCGCTCCTTCCTCGGGCCTCTACCCAAGGAAGGAGGGCGCTATGCCCACCATCACCGAGTACTACGGGATCTCTGAACCCGTACCGTTCGTCAACGTCGAGGTCACGGCTGACAACCGCCTCTACGTCGATCCCCACGCGATCCGGTTGCGCAAATCCGGACAACCCTTCGCCGACCTTGCACTTCTCTGCCTGGACACGTTCACCCAGGAGGTGACGGACAGCATCCTCCAGGGAACTCCTGCGAGCCTTCGCCGAGGCGAGCAGATCCTGCAGCGGTTCGTAGAGCCCTGGGAGACTCGGCTCGGGATGTCCCGCCGCGGTTTTCACGGACACGGCGGCGGGGACATCGTCGGAACGTGGATCTGGGGCGTCTTGACCGATGACGTGGAGGCTTTGGTGCGCATTGGCGTTTTGAAGCAGATCGAGGATCTCCCGCTCTTCGTCGATGGCGTCGACCGCGACATCACGTCGGACATCACCACTCGCATCGTCTTCGATGCGCTCGTCAAGTTCACTGCGCAGATGTTGGTGCAGTATCCCGAGTTCACCGGAGGCGATCATCAGGTCGGTACGTTCACGAAGCAGATCTGGAGCACGGACGCGTTGGACTGGGTTGACGTAGAAGTGACTCTGCCGGTTGCTGACGGCAAGGCGCTCCTGCTCGTACCGACCGGATGGGCCCGTCCTACTCTCCTTATGTCCGCGGGGCGTTACTACGGGACGAGTGTGCTCACATTCGCTCAACTCGAGCAAGCCGTAGTGGGCTCGGACGGCAAGCTCATCAAGACTCCCAAGGATCGACTCAAGAAGCAGACGGGGCTTGGCCGTGGCCGCAACACCAACTTGGCCGTCACGATGAAGGCGTTCGAGAAGGGCGAGGACCTTCTGGCTGCTTTCAAGGCCTTCGTACATGGTCGTCTCGACAAGAGCGAGCCGGAAGACAAGGCAGCGTGACCGTGGTGGGGACGCACCTGAACGTGCGTCCCCACCACTTCTGCCTAGTGGATCGAGGGTCAGTGTTGCGCTCAGCGCCAGGGTATGTACATTGCGGAACTGCTGACTTCGGTTCCTGCTACACTGGCTTCATCATGATCGGCCCGCTCGCCTCACGGCTCGGGCCGATTTTCTTTTCCCGGAGGCGCCAATGGTGGACTACGCCAAGCCGTGGCTGCCGGTCGATGCTCAGATCGACAAGCTCATCGCGCGTGGAGTTGTCATCGCCGACCGCGCCGGAGCGGCGAAGCTTCTGCGAACCGTTGGCTACTACCGACTGACGGGATATCTCTATCCGTTCCGTACCTCTGAGCGGTATACGGACGAGCACGATCGTGAGCGCACGCGCGTCCTGAACAGGTATCGCGAAGGCACGTCTATCGAAGACGCTGCCCGGCTTCTGGACTTCGACCGGCAACTTCGGCTGCTCGTGCTCGATGGGGTCGAACGGATCGAGATCGCGTTGCGCACTCAGATCGGCCACACGGTCGGACGAGTCGGACCGTTCGCTCACCAGGACACCTCCACGTTCGGCTCAGCATTCACCGAACCACACACCGACGCCACGACAGGGCTGACCTCGCTCAGCCGACTGGACCGCTGGCTCGCACGAGTTCAAGAGCGCCGAGACAGCTCTAAGGAGGCGTTCGTTGCGCACTTCCGAGCGAAGTACGACGATCAGATGCCGATCTGGGCACTCATCGAGCTCCTTGAGCTTGGACATCTCTCGCGTCTATATGCCGGTCTGCGCAACGACCTCGCGACCGAGATCGCTACCGCATTCGACGTGCCGACGAAGCGACTAATGGAGAGCTGGATCGCGACGATCAACTACGTCAGGAATATCGCAGCCCACCACGCTCGCCTGTTCAACCGAAAACTCGTCACAGCGCCGAAGCGCCCGAAGGCCGGCCAGGTGCCGCTCCTGGCTCACCTCAGCGAGTCCGACGCTCCAAAGCAGTTCGGCTCCTACAACGCGCTCGCCGTCATGGCCAATCTCCTGCGCACGATCGACCCAGGTGGCGATTGGGCGTTGCGTGTCGCGACCCTTCTTCGTGCATTCCCGAAGAACGCGGTCCTTGACCTCGGATCGATGGGCGTCGCTCCGGGCTGGCTCGACGAGGACCTCTGGCACATTTGATCACACGCATGCCGAGTAGAGCTACTGTGTCTTCTCCCACACCGTCATGAGGCTCACCCCGAATTGTTGGGCGATCGACATGACGCTCTCGCCGTTGTCGCGGGCCGTGTGAATCGCGTCTATCTGCTTGGCGGTTAGAGGAGTTCGAGTCCGTCTCGTTGGTTCCGTCACCGCATCGACGAGGCCCGAATCGGCCGTGGAACCCGACGCCCTGAGACCCCGCTTCGCCAGTTCCCACACGGCTTCCAGTCGTTCTACGCGCTTCCACTCATGTGGTTGGAATCCGCCCCGGTCCACAGTTTTGGACGTAACTGAACGCTTGGCATGGGCGTTCTCCTCATTCGTTCAGCGAGGTAGCGAGTCGAGGCGAACGGCTCTGCGATGCCAATAGTTGCTTCCCTATCCACTCCTGCTCGAGTTGGCGGTGGCCGTTCAATCCGCCTCCGCTCATGCGGTGGGGGTCCGCCTTGGCCCACTCCGCTGTTGGGTCGCCCGCCCGCATGGTGCGCGGCCCAAATTTGGTACGTGGAGTGCGTGAAGCGCCCCGACCTCGCTCTGCCGCGATCCCCGTGCAGGTAACAACTAGCCGGTGGTTACTGGGCACCCTGCTTACCGGGGGGTCCTGCATCCTTTTGCTTAGTCTCGGATGGAGTTAGACGATCATTATCTGCACGCTTACGTTGGAAGAGAATCCCCACTGCACCACTCACGCCGGCGGCTGCACCCTTGATCGCCTCGCTGGCCTGTGCCGCAGCTGTTGCTGCACGGGGTGGCTCTGGGATGCCGTCGCCGTCGAGGTCCACCGCCCGAAAAACCTCGGTGGCATGATTGAAGGTTTCGTCCCCCAACCGCTTGGCCGCGATCGTTCCAGCCCGGACCTTGTCCACTACTTCACCGACTGCCTGCCCCCACCGTTTTGCCTCCGCAGATTCACTGGTGGACGCGATCCCCAGCCGCTCTCGGAGGCTCTGGACCTCGGAGGCGATCTGGTTACTCGACCTGACGGCCGCTGGGGAGTCGAATGGGTTGGTGAGGACCTTGGCGTTAGCGTTCCGCACCGTTTCGTCCATCTGTGTGAGGAGGGCGGCAGTGCTTCGGCCGATCCGCTCGAGACGATTCTGGCGCGCCTTGAGTAAGCCTGCATGATGGCTATCGAGTTCGTCGGGCGCCGCATTGAGCACGCGGTCGAGTTCTAGTATCGAGACGCCGTCCTGCAGTTGAAACGTGCGCGCGAGGACCGCGAGCCATTCCCGCACTCGTGGTTCGGCCTCCCGCGTTCCCTTAGCGACCTCACCAATATCAGCCTTCCGCGTGAGCTTCTCAGCAATCGCGTCGAGTTCGCGTAACGCGTACGCCTGGGTCCGCGCGAGAGTCTGGGAGGTTGTCTGAACTTTCGACCAGGTGATCTCAGAGACATGTCCGACTTCATCGCGGACGATGAGCGCATCCTCGATGGTGAGGTCGACACCGATCATGTCGGCGAGGACCGCGTCCTTCTGAGCCCGGAGAATGTCATCGACCTTCTCGTTGATGAGTTCGAGATAATCGCCTATCTCGTTCATTTGCTGCTGCATCGCGTACTGTGACATGACGGCTCCAAGACCCCCAAGTATGGCGGGGTTGGTGAGGGCTGATCCTGGTTTCGTGACGATTTGTAGGATGTGCTGGGTTCGGCCCTGTCCATTGACTGCAATAGCTCGGGAAACCCCTTCGGTGGGCCCCTTCATCAGCTGCCAACTCTTGAAGGCCTGTGCCGACTCTTCGGTCAGCTTCACCCATCGCCCCATCTCTGTTGACGCGGTGACGCCTGCCGTGGCGATCCCGCCGCCGAGGTTCACTGCTGCTCGAATGCGATAAGGGTCGAAACCTCGCGAAGGTAGATGGTCCAGCCCTGATGACTGGAAGAACCGTTCGACATCGCTCATAGCGCCAATGACCGCAAGGCCGTTCCCGTCGCTCATCAGTTCAAGCTCGCCGTCCACGGTTCCTCCACTTGTCGCACCGGCGCTCGTCACTCTGCAAGACACCTCTTAAGCAAACGCTACATCTCGGTGCGGGCCTTCGCTGCGTGTGGGCGGTCCATTGGCGCGCTACTGGTGGAGGTGTTCACTTAGTCACGTGAGTCACGGTGAGTGGTGGGTTCGCATCCTCGCTTGACCAGGGCGGCGATGGCGCGCGTCAAGAGCGAAGGTCAGGGAAAGCGCTTGGTAGTGTCTGCTTTCGATATGGGCGAGGAACGGTCCGGAGAGGCTTTCGAGAGTTCATGGATTGAGGGGGGCAAAACCTATCGGAGCACGACGGCGAGCTTTGCCGTCCCCTGGAGGTAGACGCGCCTTCGGATTTTCGCCTCCCCCGCGAGGGTGTAAGACTGGTGGCCCCCCATCCCCTGGAGGAAGTGCCGAGGGCCTTCTCGTGGCCGGCCGGTAGCGGCCTAGTTGTGTTGTATTTCAGCGTTGTGGTTGGGTGTGCTCCAGTTCCGGCGTCCACCCCCACTCCTTCTCCGTGTGAGTCCCGTGGAGTGGTGGGTTTTGGAGGAGGGCGTGTCCTGAGCTGATG
>NZ_DAIOIA010000124.1:0-8197 GCF_036744435.1 Propioniciclava sp.
CCGTAGGAGGTGATCCGCCACGCGTCCGAGCCCTCGGCGGCGCTCACCACCAGGTCGTCACCCACAACAACCTGCGCGGTCGGCTCATGGGTCCAGGTGCCTTCGCTCCAGTGCATAGGCTCACTCTACGGACGAACCGCCGAGGCACCCGCCCGGGCGCCTCGGCGGCGTGCGTCAGTGCTTGGCGACCTCAGGAGCCCGGGTCACGATGACCGGGCAGGCGGCATCGCGCAGGACCTCTTTGCTCGTCGATCCCAGGAGAAGGCCAGTGAACCCGCCCAGACCCCGCGAACCCACCACGACGACCGAGGCGCCCACGCTGGCCTCGACCAATGCCGCGGAGGGCCGAGCCTCGACGACATCGACGTCGATGGTCAGGGCCGGGTACTGCTTCCGGTAGGGCTCGACGATGTCGTTGATCCGCTCCGCGAGCTTCTCGGTGTCGGGCAGCGCCATCAGCGAGGACACCCCCATCGGGCCCACCATCCAGGGGGTCAGATCCCAGGCGTGCACCGCACGCACCGGAACCTCCAGCCGGACTGCCTCGGTGACGGCGATCCGCAGCGCCGCCTCGGCCTCGGGTGAGTCGTCCAAGCCGACGACGACGGGGCCGCCCGCAGTGGGGGTGCCGTGATCGGTGACCACGGCGATCGGCCCGTGCCCGTACGCCACGACGGCGTCGGCGGTGCCCCCGAGCGCCCGCACCTTCATCGGTGCGTTGGCACCCCGGGCCCCCACCACCACCATGTCGGCGACCTTGGAGGACTGCGCCAGCACGTAGGACGCCAGCCCCTTGTCCAGCATCGTCTCCACCTGCAGGTCCGGGTGTTGCTCGCGGACCCGATCCAGCAGCGCTTGCAGCCGTTCCAGCGCCAGCGCGCGCAGGTGCTCGGGGTAGTTGCCCTTGCCCATCGCGTCGAAGAGTCGACTGCGACTCGGGATGGGAACCTCCGGCAACGCCAGCACCACGATCAGGCGGCGCTTGAGATCGGCGGCCCGGTCGGCCGCCCAGTCGACTGCGTGGCGGGCCCGGTCGGACAGGTCCGTGCCCACGACGATGGCGCCCGTGGCATCGAATGAGATGGTCATCGTACGATCCCTTCTCCAGGCGTCCGGCCGCCTCGTCGGGACCGGGCGCTTTCGGCTCATCCTACGTTGTCGCAGCAGATGCCGCCCGGGGAATCGGGGAATCACATCCCCGTGCGGATCACGCCTGGGCGTGCATCCAGGCGTCGGAGCGCGTGCGCGTCCACAACAGCACCGAACGGGCGATGAGCCACGCCCCGTAGGCGGCCCACAGCCAGGCGAGCCCGGCATGGTTGGCCCACACCCCCGCGACGAACGGCGTGTAGGCGGCCGTCGCACCCAGGCCCGCGAGCGCCAGGAAGCGCGCGTCCCCTGCCCCGATGAGGACGCCGTCGAGTTGGAACGCCACCGCACCGATCGGGGCCAGCAGCGCCAAGACGATCACGGTCTGCTGCACCAGCGCCTGCACCGCGGGATCGGGGCTGAAGGCCCCCGACAGCGGGACCCGCACGGCCAGCAGGACCCCGCCGACGACGACGCTGAACCCGACGCCCCACACCAGGACCCGGCCCAGGACGCCTCGCGCGCCTGCGGTGTCACCGGCCCCCACCCGGACGCCCACCAGCGCCTGAGCGGCGATGGCGAACGCGTCCAGGGCAAACGCGACGGTCGTCCAGAGCGTGTTGATGACCTGGTGGGCCGCCAGCGCGACGGTGCCCAGGCTGGTCGCGGTGAGCGTGGTCATCAACAGGGCCAGGTTGAGGGCGGCGTTGCGGATCACCAGCCAGCCGCCGAGCCGCGCCGCAACCAGCACGCCGTGCGGCCGAAAACGCAGGGACACCCCGGCGGCCCGCGCGCCCCGGAGCACCGCCCCGGACAGCAGCGCCGCCCCGACCCACTGGGAGGCAGCCGTGCCCGCCGCCGCCCCGCCGATGCCGAGGTTCAGCCCGTAGACGAGCAGGACGTTGAGGGCGATGTTGAGCAGGTTGATCGTGACGACGACCCGCAGCGGCGTCCGGGTGTCCTGCAAACCGCGCAGCACGCCGGTCGAGGCGAGGATGACCAGTTGGGCCGGCAACCCGAGCGCCACGACACGGAGGTAGGTGGCCCCGAGCGCGGTCACGTCCGACGCGCCCCCGTACAGCCCGAGCAGCAGCGGTGCCGCCGGAACCAGGACGGCCGCGTACACCGTGCCGAGAAGCAGCCCCAGGAAGATCCCGTCGATGCCTCCGGACAGCGCCCCCGAACGGTCGCCCGCGCCCAGTCGGCGCGACACCACCGACGTGGTGCCATAGGCCAGAAACACCGACAGCCCCACGAGCAGCCCCAGCACGCTCGAGGCCAGCGTCAGCCCGCCCAGATCCGCGGTCCCCAGATGGCCGATGATGAACGTGTCGGCCAGGATCAGCAGCGGTTCGGCGATCAGCGTGGCGAACGCGGGGACGGCCAGCGCCAGAATCTCCCGGTTGAGAGACGGCGAGGGTTGCGGCACCCGCTCAGCATGCCCCATGGCCCGGCAGGATCACCCGAACGTCCACCCGCGCCGCCCCACGGATTGCGCGGCGCGAACTCCGCCTCGACCACCGTCAGGTGCCGTGGGGGTAAGCGGTCGGGGGAGGGTCAGGCGTGGATACCGCCACCGGAGGTGAGATAGGCACGCCCGCTGCCGGCGACGGTCAAGGTGGCACCGGCGGCCTGGAACAGGGCCCCGCCTCGCCCCACGCGACGCACGTCCGTTCCCGCCTCGAACGTCAAGGATCCCTCGACCACGACCACGGTTGCCGGGCCCCTCAGGTCGCTCAGGACGCGCCGTCCGGCCTGTGCATCGATCCGATACACGACGAACTCCGGCACCGGGGCCACATACGTGTGCACGGTGACGCCACCGGACGTGGAGACGACGGGAACGACGCGCGCCGGCGCCTCCGGTGTGAAGGACACCACCTCCAGCAGCCCAGGGACGTCGACGTGCTTGCTGGTCAGGCCGCCGCGCAGCACATTGTCGGAGGCGGCCATCGCCTCCAGACCCAGCCCAGACAGGTAGGCATGCAGCCTGCCCGCGCCGAGGAACACCGCCTCCCCCGGGGCCAGATCGACCCGATGCAGCAGCAGGGCCACCAGGATGCCGGGATCGGCGCCATAGGCGTCCGCGATGCGCCGCACCGTCGCCGCGCCCGCCCCTCCGATGCCGGCGCGCGCCGCATCCACCACCGCGCGCGTCGCCTGGTCGAGGGCCCCGTCCGCGGACAGGATGACCTCCAGCGCGGCACGCAGCGCCCGCCCGGTGGACGGGAGCGCGAGTGCGTCCAGCAGCGCCGCCGCCGTTCCCCGCTCGGCTTCCCTCCCGAGCAGGCCGGTCAGGACGGCCCGGGACTCTTCCGGAGCCGCGAACCCGCACAAGGCCTCGAACGGCGTGATCGCCACCAGGATCTCTGGCTTGTGGTTGGCGTCGGTGAAGCTGCGCGTCGGGTCACCGGGAGCACGCCCGGACGCCTCCTCGCGCGCGAACCCGGCGCGCGCCTGCTCGAGGTCGGGATGGACCTGCAGCGAGAGCGGGGTGTCAGCAGCCAGCAGCTTCATCAGGAAGGGCAGCGGTTTCCCGCCACCGAGGTCCGGATGAGCGGCCACGAACTCGTCGAGCCGCTGCGGGTGCCCGTCCACGTCGACGACGGCCGGAGCGCTGGGATGCGCACCGAACCACATCTCCGCCTGGCGCTCCCCGGTGACGGGGAAGCCCAAAAGTGCGGGAATAGCGGACGCCGACCCCCACGCATAGGGGCGGGTCGGCGCCTGCAACCCGTACAGGGAGTGCGACACCTAGTCGGTGCCACCCTCCATGCCGGCGATGAACTGGGCGTCGTCGATCTCCTCGGAGGCGCCCACCGCGCCCGTGGTGATCGCGGAGGCCTCGCCGGAGCTGAGTTCCCCGACCAACTCCGAAATCGCCCCGCCGACCAGCCCGAGCGTGGAGTACTGCTCCAACCGCGTCCGGGTGTCGGCGATGTCGAGGTTGCGCATGGTCAGCTGGCCGATCCGGTCGACGGGGCCGAAGGCGGCGTCCTCGACGCGTTCCATCGACAGCTTCTCCGGGTGGTAGGACAGCGCGGGGCCGGTGGTGTCCAGGATGGTGTAGTCCCAGCCGCGGCGCAGCCGGAGCGTCACCTCGCCGGTGATCGCCGAGGCGACCCACTGCTGCAGGGAGGTGCGCACCATCAGGGACTGCGGGTCGAGCCAGCGGCCCTCGTACAGCAGCCGACCGAGCTTGCGGCCCTCGTTGTGGTAGCTGGCGACCGTGTCCTCGTTATGGATCGCGTTCACGAGCCGCTCGTAGGCGATGTGCAGCAGTGCCATCCCGGGGGCCTCGTAGATACCCCGGCTCTTCGCCTCGATGATCCGGTTCTCGATCTGGTCGCTCATGCCCAGGCCGTGACGCCCGCCGATCGTGTTGGCCTCGCGGACCAGGTCGACAGCCGAGGCGAAGGTCGTGCCGTTGATCGAGACGGGGACGCCCTGCTCGAAGGCCACCGACACCACCTCGGGGGCGATCTCCACGTCGTCGCGCCAGAACGCCACCCCCATGATCGGGTCGACGATCTCCATACCGGTGCCGAGGTACTCCAGCGTCTTCGCCTCGTGCGTGGCCCCCCAGATGTTGGCGTCGGTGGAGTACGCCTTCTCCTGGCTGTCGCGGTAGGGCAGCTTGCGGTCGGTGAGCCATTGGCTCATCTCGTCGCGGCCGCCCAGTTCGCCGACGAAGTCCTCATCGAGCCACGGCTTGTAGATCCGCAACTGTGGGTTGGCCAACAGGCCGTAGCGGTAGAACCGCTCGATGTCGTTGCCCTTGTAGGTGGAACCGTCGCCCCACACGTGGACGTCGTCCTCGCGCATGGCGCGCACCAGCATCGTCCCGGTGACCGCGCGGCCCAGGGGGGTGGTGTTGAAGTAGGGCACACCCGCGGTGCGGATATGGAAGGCGCCACACATGAGCGCGACCAGACCTTCGTTGACCAGTTCGACCGTGCAGTCCACCAAGCGCGACCCCTGCGCGCCGTAGGCGGCGGCGCGTCCGGGAACCGAAGCGATGTCGGGTTCGTCGTACTGGCCGATGTCCGCGGTGTAGGTGTAGGGAATCGCGCCCTTCTCTCGCATCCAGGCGACCGCCACGGACGTATCGAGACCACCGGAGAAGGCCAGCCCGACCTTCTCCCCCACCGGGAGCTTCATCAGCACTTTGGACATGACTCCCATCCTAGGGCCGAACCGCACCGCCCCAGGCCCCGATCTCGGGTGTGTGAGGCGATCAGGGCCGTTGTGTAGCGTTTCGGCCATGGTCGCCCCGCAACGCCGCGCCGGAACCGGCATCCCTGGACTGGACGCCGCCATCGACGGTCTGCGCATCGGCGACAACGTGGTGTGGCACTGCGACACCCTGGCGGATTTCAGCCGCGTCCTGGCCCCCTTCCTCGCCGCAGCCCGGGCCGAGGGACGGCATCTGGTCTATGTGCGGTTCGCGACGCATCCGTCGTTGGTGAGCGGTGAGGACGTCCACGTTCACGAACTCGATCCCCGCGCAGGATTCGAGCCCTTCACGTTGGCCGTTCACGCGCTGATCGCCGCCCACGGCCGCGAGGCGTTCTACGTGTTCGACTCGCTCGCCTCCCTGCTGGACGCGTGGCATTCGGATCTGATGGTCACCAACTTCTTCCAGGTGACCTGCCCGTTCCTCTACGAACTCGACACCATCGCCGCCTTCCCGCTGCTGCGCGGCGAGGTCAGCGCGGCCACCGTGGCGGGCATCCGCGACACGGCCCAGGTGCTGCTGGACCTCCACGTCCTCGACGACGTCGTCCACGTGCATCCGCTCAAGGTCGAGGGCCGGTCCTCCCCCACCATGTTCTACCCGCATCGCATCGACGGGGACGCCGCCGTCCCGGTCACCTCGTCGACGGCTGCCATCCGGCTGTCGGCGCGACGCGATCGGATCCGGCGCCGTCCCGACCACTGGACGCGCCTGGTGGAGGCGTCCTACGACGCGTTGGAGGAAGGCGGTCCCGCCGCCGGCCGCGCGCACGCGTCCCTGGCCGACGCCCTCCTGGGCCGCGACGACGGCAAACTGGGCACCCTGGCTCGGCGCCATCTCACGTTGCCGGACCTGCTCGTGGCGGCCTCCCGCAGCATCGGCACCGGTCACATCGGCGGCAAGGCGATCGGCATGCTGACCGCCCGGGCCATCCTGCTGCGCGATCCGCAGGCCCGGTTCGCCGAGCATCTCGAGCCGCATGACTCGTTTCATGTGGGCGCCGACGTCTTCTACAGCTATCTGGTGTCGAACGGGTGGTGGCGTCACCGCCTGGAGCAGCGTTCCCCCGACCGGTTCCTCGCCGCGGGGGCGGAACTGCGGACGCTTCTGCCCACCGGCACGTTTCCCCCCGCGGTGCGGGAGGCCTTCGTCGATGCCCTGGAGCATCTGGGCCAGTCACCCATCATCGTCCGGTCGAGTTCGCTGCTGGAAGACAACTACGGCAACGCGTTCGCCGGCAAGTACGACAGCTTCTTCCTCGCCAACCAGGGTTCGCCCGAGGACCGGCTCCACGCGCTGGAGGACGCCGTCCGCGCCGTGTACGCCTCGGCCATGAACGAAGACGCCCTGGTCTACCGGCAGACGCGGGGCCTGGCGGAGGCGGATGAGCAGATGGCGGTGTTGATCATGCGGGTCAGCGGGGACCACCACGGTCCACTGTTCTTCCCGCACGCCGCGGGGGTGGGCAACTCCGACAACCTCTACACCCCGGACCCGAGTCTGGACCCCGACGCCGGGATGCTGCGCCTGGTGGTCGGGCTGGGCACCCGGGCCGTCGACCGGACCGGGACCGACCACGCCCGGTTGGTGGCTCTCGCCGACCCGCGGCACCGCCGGCTGGCCGACCCCGAGGAACTGTCCGCAGGCGGGCAGCGGCGGGTCGATGTGCTGGATCTGGCAGCGGGACGGCTGACCAGTGTCTCCTTGGCCGACGTGGTCCGCACCGACGTATCCGCCCCGTGGTCGCTTCTCGTGAGCCCGGACACGGTCGCGCTCCGCCGGCTCGCCGAGCGGGGGCGCCGCAGCGAGCATCCCCCGGTGGTAGCCGACTTCGCCGGCTTGCTGAACCACACCGGCTTCCCCACCGTCATGCGCGAAGCCCTGGCCGTCCTGGAGGACGCCTACGACTACCCGGTCGACATCGAGTTCACCTGCAACCTCACCGCAGAGGGGACGCCCAAGGTGGCGATCGTCCAGTGCCGCCCGTTGCAGACCCGGGGGCCGGGCCCCGCCGTCGCCATGCCGCAGATCACGGCCCGCGATGACGTGCTGTTCGCGTGTGACGATTTCATGGGCGGCAACGTCCGGCTGCCCCTCAGCCACGTCGTCACCGTCCAGGCCCAGCATTATCTGGGGTTGTCGGAAGGCCAACGGCATGGGGTGGCCCGGCTGATCGGGCAGCTCAACCGGGCGCTGCCGGAGGCTTCTTTCGCACTGGTGGGCCCCGGCCGCTGGGGCACGACCACCGCCTCGCTGGGGGTTCCGGTCCGGTTCGCGGAGATCAATCGGGCGGCTGCGCTGGTCGAGGCCACCCACGCGGGGGGCGGATTCCTGCCCGAGCTGAGCTACGGCTCCCACTTCTTCGCCGACCTGGTCGAGACGGGGATCTTCTACGCCGCCGTGTTCGACACCCGCCCCGGGGTGATCTTCCGCCCCGAGGTCGCCGTGCACCGCCCCAACGTCCTCACAGAACTGGTCGCCGACATCGAGACGGGCCTGCTGGAGGTCGTCCATGTCGCTCGCTTCGACGACTTGCTGCTGGCCTCCGACTCCGCAACGCGTCGCGTGGTGTGCCTGCGCGGCGGAGGCGTCAGCGGCTGAGCACGAAGGCGGTGACGTAGGTCTCCGTGAGGCCGTCGTCGATGATGCCCGACACCTGCGGCAGCGCCGCGATCGCTCCCGCACGGTCGGCCACCGACGCGTACATGAGGCAGTAGTCGGCGTAAGTCCGAGCGAAACCACCCGCCCCGATCGCCTCGGCGACCGTTGCGGGGATCTGCTCGGGGGCGTGCGCGAGGTAGGTCATGCCGGGGCCCGCCGGAATGACCTGGATCATCAACAACGCCTCGGGATTCGGGGAGAACCAGGTGG
>NZ_DAIOIA010000125.1:0-8172 GCF_036744435.1 Propioniciclava sp.
AACAGCTGGGCCACCAATGCGACGCCGTTCCGCCCCGCCCCGGCGCCCACGGCCACCCCGCCCGCCACGGCGGTGCCCTCAACTGGGCCCGTGGACGCGTCGTCCCCCCTGGACGCCGACACGCACCTCCCCGCGGCCGCGGCCCCCGGCTCGGCCTTCTCCTCCGCCGCCGCGGCCGCTCCGCGCACGCGTCCCGCCCAGCCCGAGGCCCCCGATCCGCTGCGCCCCAGCCGTCCGCGCGCCGCCGAGTACTCCCCCACCGAACCCGCGGGGATCTCGTTCACGTCATCGCAGCGCGCCCCCGGGTCACGTCCGGCACCGACGAGTGGGGCCACCCCGACGCGCACACCGCGTCCGGCCGCCACCTCGGCACCGGAGCCGGGCCCGCCGAGCGACCCGATCCGCTACGCCAGCTCCCCTCACGCGGCGAACGCCACCACACCCAGCCTGACGAGCGGTGCTGCACGTCCGGCGATCGGCGATCCGGTGCCTCGCTCCGAGGCCCGCACCTCCGCGGGGCAGCACACACCGACCCCCGCACCCCAGAAGCCCGCCCCGGCCCAGTACCCGGGATCCGAAGGGGGCTCCTCGGGCTATACGTTCGCGTCCTCGACCCGGCCGCCCGCACCTCCTGCTCCTACTCCTGCTCCGAGCCAGGTATCCGCATGGGGGACGTCGGCCGTCGGCGAGAGGAGCGGCGCCACGGGAACGCCCCCGCCGCCGACCGCGTCGGCCCCAGCCAGCGCCCCCTCGCCCGGGGCTTCCGCCCCCCGCAGCGGCCCGGGCTACGCCTTCACCGACGCGGAGACAGCGTCCTGGACGAACCTGCTCGGGGACACCACCGGCATCCGGTCCACGACGACGACCTCCTCCTACGCCGCCATCGACGCCGGAGACGCCTACCGTTCCTCGCAGCCGAACGCCACCCGTCGCACGCCCCACGACGACAGCCTGGCGTCCTACTCGTTCGCTCGCCCCGACGCCGCGACACCGGCGTCCGCTCCCGGCGAACCCGCCGACCCCTGGGCCCGCCCACCCGCCTCCGGAACTTCGGGCACCCCGATCCCCCCGACCTCGGACGCGGACAAGGATCGGAGCGCCCCCTCGTCGCCGTACCTCGGAGCCGCGGGCACCCTCGGCGCCTCCGCCGCCGCAGCAGGGACGCTCGGATCGGCCCCGCCGCTGGGTGCGGCGACCTACCTGTCCGCCCCGCCCACGCCGCCGCGCCCCGCGGCGAAGTACGACCCGCTCGCCGACATGAGCTCCTGGCGTTCCGCCCCCGTGGACGACGCCGACGCCGAGACCGCACTGGCGGCCCGGCAGACCTCCGGCGAGCCCGGCGGCGCCACCCAGGTGATGGGGTCGGTCGACGGGCGTCCCGAACCGGGCGATCCGGTCGCCCCGCCCTCTAGCCGTCGCCCCTCCCGGGCGATCGCCCCCGAGAACGACGACGCGGAGAAGCCGCGCGGCTTCGGCCCGGCCCTGGGCTGGACGCTGGGCAGCACGCTGATCCCCGGCCTCGGCCTGATCCGGACGCGCCGCCGCGTGATCGGGTGGGTGATGCTGCTCGTGTTCGTCGCTGCCGCCACCGCCGCGGTGGCCGCGTGGGCCACCTCCCCCACCGCCCTGCTGGCCGTGGCGAGCCCGACGTCGTTGCTGGTCGCAGCGATCGCACTGGCGGTGTTCGGGGTGGCGTGGGCGGTCAGCGTGGTCGTCACCCACCTGTCCCTGCGTCCGCGCAACCCTCCGGGGTGGCAGCGCGCCGTCGGAGGAATCGCGGTGGCGATCCTGTCGGCGCTCGTGCTGCTGCCGACCGCCGTCGGTGCCCGTGCCCTCTACGACACGTCCACGATGCTCACCGGGATCTTCGGCGAGCAGGCCCCCGGGTCGGAGCCGACGGAGTCGTTCGGCAACGCCGCCGACCCGTGGGCCAACAAGGCCCGCCTGAACGTCCTCATCCTGGGCGGCGACTCCGGCCAGAACCGCGCCGACGCGGTGGGTGCGCGCACGGACACGGTCATCCTCGCCTCGATCAACACCAGCACCGGGGACACCGTCTTGTTCAGCCTGCCCCGGCAGACCCAGCGCATCCCGTTCTCGGCCGGTTCAGCGCTGGCGAAGAAGTGGCCCAACGGGTTCACCGACGGCGTCGCCAACGACGCCGAGTACTTCCTCAACGCGATCTATCACAATGTCCCCACGCTGGCCCGCGACGCGATCCCGGCCGGGACCGAGGATGCGGGGGCCTACGCCCTCAAGGACGGCGTCGGCACCGCGCTGGGCCTGCCCATCGACTACTACGCGATGATCAACATGGACGGCTTCATCGAGCTGGTCAACGCGCTGGGCGGCATCACCGTGAACATCAGCACCCCGGTCGCCGTGGGCGGCAAGACGACGGGCGACGTCCCGCCCGACCGCTGGCTCCCACCTGGCCCCGACCAGCACCTCAACGGCTGGGACGCCTTGTGGTACGCCCGAGGGCGCTACGGCGCCGCGAGCGGCGACTACGACCGGATGGCTCGGCAGCGGTGCGTCGTCCAGGCCGTCGTGAAGCAGGCCAACCCGACCACCGTTCTGGCCAACTACGAGGCGCTGACCAAGGCGGGATCCAACATCATCGCCACGGACGCCCCCAGCAGCATGGCCCCCGCCCTCCTCGCCCTCGCGCTGAAGGTCCGCGAGGGCACCATGACGAGCGTCTCGTTCGAGAACGACAAGGACGGGTTCAGCACCGTCCGACCCAACTGGGACTCGGCGCGCAGCCGCGTCCAGGCGGCCATCAGCGTCCCGGCGGCGACCCCGGAGACGAGCGCGTCAGAACCGGCCGCCACCGCCTCCTCTGCTCCCGCCACCTCGGCGACATCCGCCCCTCCCGCCACGAACTCCGGCGGGGCCGCCTCGGTCGTCGACGAGTGCGCCTACAACCCGAAGTGACGCCGGGCCGGGCACACGCTCAGCCCAGGTAGGCGGAATACCCGCGGTCGGCATCCAGATGCCGACCGATCGCCACACCGAGGGCATCCAGATCTGCGCTGGAGCCCGCGGGCGCGATGAGATGGACCCGCCGCTCGCCGCCCTGGTGGAGCGTCAGGCGTCCAGGGGCCGCCGTGACTCGCGTCACCGACGCCCACGTTCCGCTGTGCGGTTCGCTCTGCGGCGTCACCACGAGAAAGCCCTCGGCGTTCAGGGTCACCACGACACGCTGCCGACGAGCCGCAACGATCGCCGCGAGGGCCAGGGCCACGCCGCCGACCATGATCACGATCCCGGCGACGACGCCGATCGTGCCCCAGGCCCAGGCGGAACTCCCCACCAGCAAGAACGCGCCAGCAAGGACGGCGACGGCCGCGATGGCGAACGCCCGCACGGCAGGTCGCGGGCTGATCACGAACTCCTGAGTGGACACGCGGCGAGGGTGGGATTCGAACCCACGGAGGCTTGCACCTCGGCCGCTTTCAAGGCGGCTGCACTAGTCCACTATGCGACCTCGCCCAATCGGGCACATCTTAGCCAGCCGAACGGGCTGGCCGCGGCAGGCACGGCCCACGGCCACCGGCGTCTAGGGTGAGGGCATGCGCGCGGTCATCACCACGGAAGCCGGAGGGCCGGAGGTCCTCACCCTCGACGACGTTCCCACGCCCGAGCCGAAACCCGGCCAGCTCCTGATCGCCGTCGTCGCGGCCGGGGTGAACCGCGCCGACATCTTGCAGCGGCAGGGGCACTACCCGCCGCCCCCCGGCGAGAGCGACATCATCGGGCTGGAGGTGTCCGGGTACGTGTCCGCGATCGGCGCAGGGGTGACCGGCTGGCGCGTCGGAGAGCGGTGCGTCGCCCTGCTGGCGGGCGGCGGCTACGCCGAATACGTCGCGGTCAACGCGGGGCAGGTCACGCGTCCGCCCGAGGGGATCGATCTGGTCGAGGCGGCCGGCATTCTCGAAGTGGCGGCCACCGTCGTCTCTAACCTGGACGCCGTCCGGTTCAAGGCCGGGGAGACCTTCCTCGTCCACGGCGGCACCGGCGGCATCGGCATGTTCGCGATCCAGTACGCCAAGGCTCGCGGGGCGACCGTCCTGACCACGGCGGGCACCCCCGAGAAACTCGACCTGTGCCGCACCCTGGGCGCCGACACGGCGCTGGATTACCACGACGACTGGGTCGACGGCGTCAAGGAGGCCACCGGCGGCCGCGGCGTCGACGTGATCCTCGACAACATGGGTGCGAAGTACCTCACGCCCAACGTCCGCTCGCTGGCGCGGCTGGGTCGGCTGGTCGTCATCGGGCTTCAGGGCGGCGTGAAGGGCGAACTCAACCTCAACACGCTGCTGGGCAAGTGCGCGACCGTCACCGCGACGTCACTGCGGTTCCGCCCCGCCGACGAGAAGGCCGCCATCGTGTCCAGGGTGAGCGATGAGGTGTGGCCGCTGATCGCCTCAGGCCGGATCGCGATCGCCCACCAGACCCGGTTCCCGGTGGACGATGTGCGTGCCGCCCACCAGCAGCTCACCGGCGGCAACCACGTCGGCAAGGTCGTCTTGACCTTCTGACGCGGCGGGGCCGAGCCGGTTGCCGCGGCTTGCCTTCCGTGGGGCGTCCGCCCCTCCTCACACAGCGGTTCCAGACGTTCTTGTGTAGCGTGGGCCGGATGAACTTCTCCGCCTACTCCGAGATCTGGCGCTTCCCCGCGGTGCGCCAAGCCGTGTTCCTCGGCGTCCTCGGCAAGGCGCCGTGGTTCGGCGTGATGGTGGTGCTGACGCTGCACGTCGTCGGGGATCTGGGGCAGGGGTATGCGGGCGCCGGGGCGTTGACGGCCGTCTTCACCGTCGCCGTCGCGCTCGCCTCTCCGCTACGCGGCCGACTGCTGGACACCCTGGGCCTGCGACGCACCCTCGCCCCGAGCTTGGTCCTTCTCCCGCTCGGGTTCATCGCCGCACCCTTCCTAGGCTACTGGGCCCTCATGGCCGTGATGGCGGCCGTCGGGCTGCTGGCGATCCCCTGGTTCGTGCTGACCCGGCAGCTCATGCTGGCGGCGGTGCCCCACCACCTGCGGCGTCCCGCCCTCGCACTGGACTCGGTGGTCACCGAGATCGCCTTCATGGGCGGCCCGACGCTCGGCATCCTGCTGGCCACCACGTGGAGCACCGGGGGCACGCTGACGACGCTGGCGCTCGCCAGCGTGAGCGCCGCCGCGATCCTCACCCTGCTCAATCCGCCGCTCGTCTCCGAGGGGCGCACCGATACCGTGGCGGGCCGCGGCGGAATCCGGTCCTGGCTGAGCGGCCCCGTGATCACCACGTTCGTGGCGACGGTCGCCGTGGCCGTGACGTTGGCGGGCACGGATCTGGGCATCGTCGCCGCGTCCCGGGCGATGGGCTCCACCGCCGTTCTCGCCGGGGTGATCGTGGTGTGGGGGGCCGGATCACTGGTCGGCGGCTTCCTGTTCGGCGGTCTGCCGCGCGGTGCGGTCGGGCTGACCCCGCTGATCGCCGGGCTGGCGGTGTTCACCGCGCTGGGTGCCCTCGGGACGACGCCGTGGCTGTTCGCGATCCTCATGGGGCTGGCCGGCTTGTTCTGTGCCCCCAGCATCGCCGCCATCAGCGAGCGGCTCGGCGACATCGTCCCCGAGAACAGCCGCGGGGAGGCGTTCGGCTGGCAGGGAACGTTCAACACGCTCGGCAGCGCCATGGCCCCGCCGATGATCGGCTGGGTGATGGACGGCCACGGCTGGCAGCTCGGTCTGGTCGCCACCGGGTTCGCCGGCCTGGCCCTGGCCACGCTCGGCTGGATCGCGCTACGGCTGGGACGGCGTGGCATCGCGAGGCGTCGCGCCGCCTAGCGCTGCGACCGAGTCGACGCCATCGAGCGGGTCCGGGACGCCTTCGAACTGGGCGAGGATGATCCCCGCCCCGAGGCGGCCGTCGACCGCATCTGGCGGCAGCGGCTGGCCGAGCAGGTCACGTGGAGCGGGCCGTCCGACTACGACCGATTGCAGGCCGCGTTCGACGAGTTGGAGGCCGACCGCGTCGTGGCCCGCATGAACTTCACCTGCTGCAACACCTGCGGCACCGACGAGATCGACGACGAACGCACCCCGCTGGACGACGCCGGAGACGCGTACGGGTTTCGGGAGTGGCAGTACACGTTCTTCCACAGCCAAGACGCCGACCGCCTCGCGGAGACCCCCGGCGTTCTATATCTGACGTATAGCGCGTGGCGCCCCTCCCCCGACCTCGACCCAGCGCTGATCGCGGCAGCCCGCGACGGGGACGCGGAGGCCCGCGTCCAGGTGTACCAAGGCACCGATGCCCGCGTGGGCGAGCGGGTGGCCACGGCGCTGCGCCACCACGGGCTGACCGTGCTCGGGGAGGGCGACCCGGCCGAACGCATCGGTGTCTCCATCACCGACTGGCGCAAGCCGCTGCCCGTCTGACGCACTGCGGCCCCGGGTCAGCGCAGGAACAGCGCCTTGAGTCGCAGGCTGGCGGCGGTGATGCCGACGACGCTCATCACGACGAAGTAGGCCGCGTGCACCAGCGTCCCGGGGGTGAGGAATCCCACCGAGAGTTGCCGCATCAACTCGATGCCATGCCACAGCGGCAGCGCCTTGATGACCCACTGGATCGCCTCGGGGAACACGGTGATCGGGTACAGCGTCGAAGAGAACAGGAACATCGGCAGCAGCACCATGGGCACCAGGTCGAGTTGCTGGAAACCTTTGATGAAGCTCGTGACCGCCATGCCCAGGGACGCGAACCCGAGCGCGATCAGCAAGGCGACCGGGATCATCGCCAGCGCCCACCACGTGGTGACCAGGCCCATGATCGCCAGCACGCCGAGGAACCCCACCGCATAGAGCAGTC
This sequence comes from Propioniciclava sp., assembly GCF_036744435.1. Lineage (NCBI taxonomy): Bacteria > Bacillati > Actinomycetota > Actinomycetes > Propionibacteriales > Propionibacteriaceae > Propioniciclava > Propioniciclava sp. The sequence goes on from NZ_DAIOIA010000125.1 coordinate 6,861, forward strand.
CCCGGAACAAGGCCATGAAGATCTCGCCGATCGCGACGTCCATCGGGCCCAGCGACGTCTGGAGCATGCCCTCGTACACCTTGCTGTAGCGCAGCTTGAAGAACACATTGTTGACCGAGTCGTAGATCGCACCGTTCATCGCCGAGGTGGCCAAGAGCGCGGGGGCGATGTACATGGCGTAGCTGATCGGCGCCCCATCGGGGCCGGGCACGGTGCCCACCAGGGCGCCCATGCCGACGCCCATGGCCAGCAGGTAGAACACCGGTTCGAAGAAGCCGGTGGCGATGACGCCCCAGTTGGCGTTGCGGATCACTTTGAAGCCGCGGCCGATGACGGCGCGCGCGTTGCCCGCGTACAGGGTCGCGACCCAGCGGGGCCGGGCGGCGAGCCGGGCCCGGATCGGGGCCATCACGTCGCTCATCAGCGCACCAGCCTTCGGGTGAACGTGCGACCCGCCAACCAGAGCCCGCCGACGAAGCAGGTCACCAGGAAGACCACGTGGACGGCCACCAGCCACGGCGGCACGCTCAGCCCGTAGGACACTATGCGGGCCAGTTGGGTGCCGTGCCACATGGGCGAGATCCAGCCGATCCACTGCAGGTAGACGGGCATGACCGACAGGGGGAAGAAGGTGCCCGCGAACAGGAACATCGGCATGACGATGAGCCGCTGGACGAAGTTGAACTGCAGCCCTTCCTCTTCCAGGGTCGCCGCGTAGGCCATGAGCGGGGTGAACATCGCCAGCCCGGCCAGCGTCGCGATCGGGACGCTCAGCAGGGAGGCGCCGCCCGGCCAGGCTCCGAACAGGAACCCGAGCAGCCAGAACAACAGCGCCTGGATCATCAGCCGGACGCCGATGGCGAGGGTTTCGCCTTGGGCCATCTGACGTGGCTCGAGCGGGGTCGCCTGGGCGGCCAGATAGGTCATCTGCCATTTGAAGCCGCCGAAGATCGGCCAGGTGCCGAACTGGGCCCCCGTCGAGACGACCGTGGAGACCAGCAGGCCGGGCGCGACGAACCACAGGTAGCCGACACCGTCGACGTCCTCCTGGACGATGGCGCCGAGCCCCAGGCCCATCGCGGCCAGGTAGAGGATCGGGTTGCCGAGCGCGACGGCCAGCGATGTGGCCAGGAAGGGGCGTTCCGCGGCGTGCCGGTACATCGAGTACTGCACCCAGCCCCACCGGCGGGTGCGGGCGGCCAGGGCGCCGTGATCCAGCCCGGTGAAGCTGACCAAGGGCGCGGCGGCCCCGGTGGCGTCCGGGCGTGCGGGTTGCTCAGTCAATGAGGGTCCTCCCCGTGAGGCGGAGGAA
>NZ_DAIOIA010000126.1:0-8160 GCF_036744435.1 Propioniciclava sp.
ACGCTCACGCTCGTGAGGTAGGCCCCGACCGGCGCCACCGCGGACGCCGTCAGCATTACGTCGGGGAGGCTCCCGTTCCCCTCCAGTGCTTGCTCGAAGGAGGCATCGCCTTCCACTGCCGCGTACGCGAGCAGTTGTGCTTCATCGGAGAGGCCGGAGCCGTTCAGCTCCCCCACAATCAGGTCCACCAGTGATGACGAAGTATCCATCGCCTGTTCCTTTGTCTGCTCTGACAACGTCGGGGGCCCGGCTGGTCACCTGCGCGGGAGAGACCGTGCCGAGGCGGTTCGGACCTTCGATACTCACGGTAGCCAGAACACGTCCACCGCGTGCTAGGTGCCACAGAATCTGCGGCACCACCCCGTCCCGTCGCCCTGTTGCGTGGCGCGCAACGGTTACGCAAGCACCTACGCAACTGAGGAGGCGATCACCACGCGCACCCTTACGTTGTGGTCGAACAGGAGGAACCACCGTGAGCTTCCGCGATCTCAGCGTGTATCAGATTTACCCCAAGTCGTTCCGGGACTCGACCGGGTCGGGGGTGGGCGATCTGCGCGGCGTCATCGAGAAGGTCGACTACATCGCCTCGCTCGGGGTCGGCATGGTGTGGTTCAACCCGTTCTTCGTGTCCCCGCAGGTCGACAACGGCTACGACGTCGCCGACTACTACGCCATCGACCCGGCGATGGGGACGATGGACGACTTCACCGACCTCGTCGCCGCCCTGAAGCAGCGAGGCATCGGCGTGATGCTCGACATGGTGCTCAACCACACCTCGACGCAGCACGTGTGGTTCCAGCGCGCCCTGGCAGGCGACCCGGCATACCAGGACTTCTACTACCTGCGCGCCGGGCGCGACGAGCGCCTCCCCAACAACTGGACCTCGAAGTTCGGCGGTCCGGCCTGGTCGCCGTTCGGGGACACCGGCCTGTATTACCTGCACCTGTTCGCTCCTGAGCAGGCCGACCTGAACTGGCACAACCCGGCGGTGCGCCGCGAGATGGCCGCCGTGGTCGACTTCTGGCGGCGCCTAGGCGTGACGGGGTTCCGGTTCGACGTCATCAACCTCATCGGCAAACCGTTCGACCTTCCCTCGGCGCCTGCGGGCGTCGACGACCGCGCCATGTACACCGACGGGAACCTGGTCGTCCCGTTCCTGAAGGAACTCCAGGCCGCCTCCTACGGCCTGGACGCCGACGCGGTGACGGTGGGCGAAATGTCGTCGACGACGCTGGAACGCTGCATCGAGTACTCCCGGGCGGACGGCGGGCCGTTGTCGATGGTGTTCAACTTCCACCACCTCAAGGTCGACTACGCGGGCGGTCAGAAGTGGACGAAGGCCCCGTTCGACTTCGCCGCCCTCAAGGGCCTGCTGATGGGCTGGGCCGAGGGCATGGCCGCCGGGAACGGCTGGAACGCCCTGTTCTGGAACAACCACGACCAGCCGCGAGCCGTGGACCGGTTCGGGGACGCCGCCGGTCACCGCGAGGCGTCCGCGACGATGCTCGCGACCGTCATCCACCTGCTGCGCGGGACGCCGTACGTCTACATGGGCGAGGAGATCGGCATGACCGACCCGGCCTACACGTCCATCGACGACTACGTCGACGTCGAGGCCCGCAACGCCTACGGCGCGCTGCTCGCCGCCGGGCACGACGCCGCGGACGCGTTCGCGATCGTCCACGCCAAGGCCCGCGACAATGCCCGGACGCCGATGCAGTGGACGCCCGGGCCGAACGCGGGCTTCACCACCGGGACGCCGTGGCTGGCGCCCACCAACCAGGACACGATCAGCGTGGCCGCCGAGGAGCACGGCGGGGTGATCCTGCCCTACTACCGGCGGCTCATCGCCCTGCGCAAGGAGTTCCCGGTGATCGCCGAGGGCGACGTGCAGGCCTACGCCCACGACCACGACCGCGTCCTGGGCTACACCCGCAGCCTCGGGGAGAACCGCCTGCTGGTGCTGGCCAACTTCTACGGCGAGGACGCCACCCTCGACCTGCCGCCGGAGTTCGCGTCCGCCCGCGTCCTTATCGGCAATCATCCCGACCCGCTCATCGCCGAGGGCCGCATCACGTTGCGTCCCTACGAAGCACAGTCCCTGCTCCTCACCGACGGATCTAAGGAGATCTGACATGACCCAACCCGAGCCGACCGAGCGCATCGTCGCGCCCCTCACCGGCATGCTGGTGCCCCTGGCGGACGTGCCCGACCAGGTGTTCGCCTCCAAGAAGATGGGCGACGGGTTCGCCGTCGATCCCACCGACGGCACCGTCGTCGCGCCCGCCACGGGCACAGTGATGATGGTCGCCAAGACGGGGCACGCGTTCGCCATCAAGACCGCCGCGGGCGTCGAGGTGCTCGTGCACATGGGCATCGACACCGTCGAGCTGGCGGGCAAGCCGTTCGCCCTCACCCTCACCAAGGGCGACGCGGTCGAGGCCGGTCAGCCGGTCGGCACCATGGATCTGGCGCAGATCACCGCCGCGGGCAAGGCCGCCATGACGATGGTGATCTTCACGAACCTGGCCCGCCGCAGGGGCACCCTGGACGTGCGCAGCGGCGCCGTCACCGCCGGGGACGCCGCCGCCACCGTCACGCTGCCCGCCCCCGACGCGCAGCCCGCCACGGGGGCCGCCGAGGTCGCCCCTCCGGACGCCGCGGCGGCCACGGCGGCGGTATCGCTGGAGGCGCCCGCGAACCTGACCGGCTTCGACAAGCTGGCCTACCAGATCGTGGAGGGCGTCGGCGGTGAGGACAACATCCGCAGCTTCCTGCACTGCATCACGCGGGTGCGGTTCTACCTCAAGGATGAATCGCTGGCCCAAGACAAGGCCATCGCCGACCTGGACGGCGTCGTCGACGTCATCAAGGCGGGCGGCCAGTACCAGGTCGTCATCGGCGCCGAGGTGGTCGACGTCTACGACGCCGTGACCCGGCTCGTCGGCGACCCGTCGGGCGACGCGACCGACGCTCCCGAGGTCGAGCGTCCCACGACGGCGATCGGCTGGGTGAAGCACGGGTTCAGCTCGCTGATCGGCGTCACACCGGGTCGATGATCCCCGTGATCGGCCTGCTGGCCGCGTCCGGCATCCTCAAGGGGATCCTGGCGATCCTCACCCAGTTCAACGTGGTCGACTCCGCGTCCTCGACCTACACCCTGATCGACGCCATGTCGTCGTCGATGTTCTTCTTCCTACCGATCATCGTCGGGTTCACCGCCGCCAAGCGGCTCGGCTCGGACCCGATCATCGTGGCGATCATCGGCGGCGTCCTCGTCTACCCGTCGGTGGTGGCGATGGCGAACCCGGACGCCGAGGGGTACCACGTGTACGCCCAGATCGGCTCGACGATCTTCAACGCCGACTTCTTCGGCATCCCGATCGCGCTTCCCGAGAGCAACGCGTACGCCTACTCGATCTTCCCGATCATCGTGGCCGCCTGGCTGACCGCCCGCATCGAGCCCTTCCTGAAGAAGTACATCCCCGCCGTCGTGCGCATGATCTTCGCCCCGCTGCTGGAGGTGTTCATCGTCTCGACGCTGGTGCTGGTCCTGTTCGGCCCGATCATCATGTTCCTGTCCGGCGGCATCGCCAACGGCATCAACTGGGTGCTGGGCACGAACTACACCATCGCCGGGCTGATCATCGGCGGCTTCTATCAGTGCCTGGTCATCTTCGGTCTGCACTGGGCCGTCATCCCGCTGATCGCTGCCCAGATCGCCTCCGACGGCTCCTCCCCGCTGAACGCCATCGTCTCCGCGACGATGATCGCCCAGGGCGGCGGCGCGCTCGCCATCTGGATCAAGACCCGGCAGCTGAAGATCAAGGCGCTCGCCGGACCGGCGACGATCTCCGCGTTCTGCGGCATCACCGAGCCCGCCATGTACGGCCTGAACCTGAAGTACGGCCGGGTGTTCATCACGGCGTCCATCGGCGGCGCGGTGGGCGGCCTGCTGACCGGCCTGCTCAACGTCAACATGTACGGCTTCACCGGGGCGTTCGTCGGCTTCCCGTCGTTCATCAATCCCGCCGGCCTCGATCAGAGTTTCTACGGCTTCTTGATCGCGTCGGCCGCGGCACTGGTGGTGTCGTTCGTGCTCACGTACTACTTCGGCTTCAAGGACTCCGACCTGGACGCCGAGCGCGAGGTCAAGAAGGTCCGCCTGGGACGCCGCGAACCCGCAGGCGTCTGACCCACCCCCCGAGGGGACGCGCAGTCGTCGCCCTCCCCGTGGCCGGGATCCCGCAAGGGTCCCGGCCGCGTCGGCGTCCGGCTCGACCCGTTCAGCGGTGAAGCACACCGGAGGCACTGGCGGGCAGCGGCTCGGTGGCGCATCCGATCTCCCGCCGCACAACAAGGATTGACACTCCCCTCCAGAGTGTTACTCTCTAGTGGAGAGCGAGGCCGGGAGTCGGCGCTCGCGAGAGCGTCAAGGAGCACCACATGAGCACCATCGCATCGGTCACCGTCATCGGGGCCGGCAACATCGGGGCGGCCGTGGCCGGGATCGCGCTGAAGGCCGGCGCGCCCGTTCAGGTCCTGGCCCGGGACGCCGCCAAGGCGTCCGCCATCGACCCGCGCGTCACCGCGGGCACGATCGGAGACGCCATCACCGGCGACATCGTCGTCCTGGCCCTCCCCTACCCGGCCTACGCCGACGTGCTGGCCGCCTACCCGCAGGGGCTCGCTGGGAAGGTCGTCGTCGATCCGAGCAACCCGATCGACTTCGCGACGTTCGACTCCGTCCTGGAGCCCGGATCCTCCGCCGCATCGGAACTGGCCACCCGCCTTCCCGGCGCGGCCGTCGTCAAGGCGTTCAACACCAACTTCGCCGCGACGCTGGCCAGCGGCGTCGCCGGCGACGCGCCGACCACCGTCCTGCTCGCCGGGGACGACGAGGCCAAGAGCGCACTGTCCGCGATCATCGTCGCGGCAGGCCTTCGCGCGGCGGACGCGGGAGCGTTGAAGCGCGCCGTCCAGCTGGAGGCCGTCGGTGCCCTGCAGATCGCCCTCGCCATGGGCGGCCAGACGGCGGGCGGATTCGTCGTCCTGCCGTGAGCGCCGCCGGCGTGCGGGGCCCGGCGAAGAGCCGCCCTCGCACGCCGGTAGTCTCAGCCGTGGCCGTACGCCGAGAGGAGTGACACGATGACGGACGAGGCCTTCGACCCCTACCACCGCGCCTGCCCCTCGCGTCGCCTCCTCAACGAGATCGGCGAACTGTGGACGGTGCTCGTGGTGGGCGCGCTCGCCGAGGGACCGCTGCGCTTCAAGGACGTCGCGGCGCGCGTCGACGGCATCTCTTTCAAAATGCTCACGCAGACTCTGCGGACCCTTGAGCGCGACTCCCTCGTGACGCGCACCCAGTATCCGGAGGTCCCTCCGCGGGTGGAGTACGAACTCACCGCCACCGGACGCGAACTCGTCGCCCCCCTGCGGGCGCTGGAGGACTGGGCGACCTCGCACATGGCCGACATCCTCGCGGCGCGGGAGCGGTTCGACGCCGATCCCGCCTGAAGCGCTGACGTCAGGGGCGAGGGCGGCGCGCCGGCCGGACCCGCTGTCGTACCGCCGCACCGGCGGCGAGAGCCAGCGCTAGCAGCGCCCCGCCCACCAGCAGGTATCCGTCGGCGCCCTGACCCCCGGTGAGCGGCAGGACGACGGGTGGGGCGGTCGCGTTCAGCACCACCCCGACGGCGACGAGGGCTCCCGACCCCGGGGTATCCCCGGCCCCCACCGTGAACGGGATCGGGGTGCTGTTCCGCACGTAGCCGGGCGGCGCGACGGTCTCGTTCAGCGTGTAGGCCCCCCACCCCAGGCCCGTGACGGCGAAGGCCCCGACGGCCGGGTTCTGGTCGGCCCCGGTGCAGGGCGCCAGGACGCAATCGGCGACGGTGAACTGCTGTCCGCCCGGCCCGTCGATCCGCCACGCCGACCCGGCCGGCAGGTCGGCGCCTCCGCCCTCGGCCCGCTTGCTCCAGGTCACCTGGCCGCGCTGAGCCGCGTTGGCGAACGTGCAGGTCACGTCCTGCCCCGCGGTCAGCGTCAGCCTGCCCTGCGCGGTGACCGCGACCGGGGTTCCGCCGGGCAGTGCGACGCACGTCAGTGCCTGTTGGGCGTACCCGGCGACCAGGTCTTCGCTCAACTGGTAGGTGCCGGCGGTCACGTACTGCCCGACGAAGCCGCCGTTGACGTACTGGCTCGCGATCGAGGCGCCCCCCACAATCGGCGCGGCGCGGAGCTTGCCGCCCCAGGCGGACGGCTGCAGGGCATCACTGGACGTCCCGGCCGCGGTGTTGTCGACCTGCTTGGCCAACGTGAGTCGCGTGCAGACGACCCGGTTGGTCACCGTCAGGGTCTGCGCCCCGGCAGCCAGGGTCCCGGTGAAGGTCTGGCTGGTGGTGGTGCTCGTGGTCGCCACCGAGCCAGAGGTCAGGGTCGCGACCGTGGCCTCCTGCTGCCAGGAGCACTGCGCAAGCGCACCCCGGAAGGTCACCGTCTCGGTGACGCCGACCGTGTCGGACCGGAATGCCGCAAGGGCGCCTCCCCAGCCTGGACTCGTCACCCCGGCACCGTTGAGGGTGACGTCGGTGATGCTCGAGGCGACGGCGTCGGCGCCGAACCCGGCCGCCTGGAGCGCCGCCCCCAGACCCGAGTTCGGGATGGTCCCGGAGGGCATGCCGGGGCCCGCGAACACCCACTGCTTCTGCACGGTGAGGGTCGCCGCCACGGGCGTGTTCGTGACGGTGCAGGTGATCGCGCCGTTGGAGACGGAATCGGCCGGGTAGAGCAAGGTGAGGCTGGTCCCGGTACCGGTCGCCACGACGGCACCGGTGACGGCGGCGGTGCATCGCCAACTCGTGTCGTAGCGCGCCAGCCGCGTGCCGGTGTTGCCCGGGAGCTCAGACAGCGCGTACGCGTTGCCGGGGATCACGGGTGCCGGGCCGACTTGGGTGGCCGTCTGCGGCCCGAGCGTCGAGCCGATGGTGGTCGCGCTCTGGGTGCTGTTACCCGATTGGAGACGCACCGTGAACTGGTCCGCGGCCACCGCCCGGCCGGCGATGTTCTTCACGACCGTCAGCGTTCGGGGGCTGACGCAGTTGCCCAGGTCGCCGACCTTGGCCGGGATCGCCCCGCCCGGGCTGTTGAGGGTGAGCGTCGCGCCGATCTGGGCGCCCGAGGAGGGATCGATCTTCAGCAACTGCGCGTCTCCGGAGGTGCTGACCGACACGTACAGGTAGCCGTCGGAGGCGAAAGCGACGCCGTTGGCGTTCGTCTGCGCATTGACCGGGATGCCGACCAGGTCCACCAACTTCGTGGCGACCAGCGTCCGGGCGGCGATCTGTGCCGCGTCCACCCGGAACAGCGAACTCGTCGCCCCGGTCTGGGCGGAGACGAGGAACATGTTGCCCGACCGGTCGAAGTAGAGATCCCCGCCCCCGTAGAGGGCCTGGGAGGACACCGCACTGGTGATGGTGCCCAAGGGATCGTTGGACATCGTCGTCGGGTTGTAGGCGTACAGCACATTGCCGAGCGTGTAGTAGAACTTCTGGTCCAAGGAGTTCCAGCCGCCGCGATAGGAGGCGTCCCCCAGGTAGGTGAACTGCCTATTCGTCACCGTTCCCCCGGCAATGTTGACCGTCGAGAGGTTCAGCCGGTACGACGTGTCGCGCCAGGCAAGAAGCGCCAGCGTTCCGTCGGTGTTCACGTCCATGCTGTAAATCTGCGCGAAATCGGCACCGCTTTGTCCCGAGGGGACAACCACTCCGGGGAATTGACTCTCGGACAGGTTGGTGAGCCGCGTCATGGTCGCAGTGGCCACGTCGATCGAGACCAGATTCGCCCCCACGTTGCCGACCACCCGCCCCGCCGAGCACGCGTCCACCGCCGCTAGGGGCGTCAGGTCGCGCGCCTGGCTGGACGCCTCGGGTGCCTCATCGCGGGTGGCGTCCGGCAGACCGGCCGCGCCGGACGTGCTCGCCGTGGCCGAGCTGGCCCGCGCGGTCGACGTAGGTTGGCTTGCCGTGGACTGGTTGGCGTGCGCGGTCGACGTGGGTTGGCTTGCTGCGGAGGGGCTGGCCTCCGGGGTCGATGAGGACTCGGCAGCCGGCGCGCTCGTCGCGTCGGGACCCGACCCACCGGAGGCGGAACTGGGGGACT
>NZ_DAIOIA010000127.1:0-8125 GCF_036744435.1 Propioniciclava sp.
CGTCAACATCACCGGCACCCGCACCATCGTGGACGCCTGCCTGGCCCACGGCGTCCGCAAGCTGGTCTACGTCGGATCCACCGGGGCGATCCCCGAGCGGCCTCGCGGGATCCCGATCACCGAGGTCGACCACTTCGATCCGGCCGCCGTGGTCGGCTACTACGGCCAGTCGAAGGCTGCTGCCTCCCAGATCGTGCTGGACGCCGTCCGCACCTCAGGCCTGAACGCCACCCTCGTGCAGCCTGCTGGCATCGCAGGCCCGGACGACTACGCGTTCGGCCCCGTGTCGAGCTTCGTCATCGACTACTGCCACGGCAAGCTGCGCGCCGGGATCGACGGCAGCTTCAATGCCGTGGACGTACGCGACCTCGCCGACGCGATCGTCACCGCCATCGACGCGGGCGGCATCGGGGAGAGCTACATCCTGGGCAACGAACTCGTCACGATGCGGCGCATGTTCGCGCTGCTGTCCGAACTGACCGGCACCCCGCCCGTCACCACGATTCTCCCGGCCTGGGCCGGGCACGCCCTGGGCAAGGCGTCCGATGCGTGGCACCAGGTGTCCGGCACGCCCATGCGGATGACGAGCTTCGCCGTCTACAACCTCACCCGGAACAACGAGTACGACTCCGCCAAGGCCCGCCGCGAGCTGTGGTTCACCACCCGGCCGTTCGCCGACACGCTCGCCGACACCATCGCCTGGCTGGAACGCGAGGGCCGCATCAACGCGTTGGCCGCCTGATGAGCGACGACGTCTGCGTCATCACCGGCGGTGGCAGTGGCATCGGGCGGGCCACGGCCGCCCTGATGGGCGAGCGCGGGTATCGGATCGTGCTGGCCGGACGCACCCCCGCGAAACTGGCCGATACGGTCGCCGACCTGCGCGACGACGGGGTCGCGGCCGAAGCGGTCGCCGGGGACGTGTCCGACCGGGACGCCATGCTGCGACTGGCCGAGCTGGCCGCCAACCGGGGACGCGTCACCGCCGTCATCCACGCCGCCGGGCTGTCCCCGCACATGGGGGACCCGGCGACGATCATGGCCGTCAACGCGCTCGGGACACTTCACGTCAACGACGCCTTCTACCCGGTGATGGACTCCGGGTGCGTCATCGACACCTCCTCCATGTCCGCCTACCTGGCGCCCCGCCTGCTCATGCCCACCGGCTCCTACCCGCTCAGCCGCACCGACCCGGAGCGGTTCCGGCGCCGGATGATGGGGCGGGTGCGGCTGTTCCCCCGGCGCGTCCAGACGGGCGTCGCCTACGCAATCAGCAAGCACTTCGTGCTGTGGTGTGCGCGCACCGACGCCGCCCGGTTCGGGGCTCGCGGCGTCCGCGTCCTGTCCATCACGCCCAGCACGTTCGCCACCCCGATGGGGGAGATCGAATCGGGGGAGACCGCCGACTACCTGGCCCGCAACGCGATCAAACGCGCAGGGCGTCCCGAGGAGATCGCCTTTCTGTACGCGTCCGTCGCCGACGACCAGATGGGCTACCTCACCGGGACGGACATCCTGTGTGACGGGGGCTGTGTCGCCGCGGGAGGCAGCCTCGTGCGAGCCTGAACCGCGTCGCCCCCGCGCGGAGGCCGCCGCGCGGTCGGGTGCTCACACCAGGGACTCGAGGGCGTCGACGCCGTGGTCGTCGGCGCGGCCGGTGAGCCGGACACATCGCACGTTGCGCTGCAGGCGGCTGAGCTCGCCGATGAGCTTTCCCCGGTCGGGTGACATCGGCGCCGCCCCGGTGCTGAGCTCCGCAATCACCTGAAGCGGGGACGCCTCGCTCACGATGGGGTCATGCGTACCGGGGGTGAGAAGCACCAGGAGTTTCGGAACGCGAGGAGCGACGAGAGGAGGCGAGGGCGTCAGGCGTCCCGGATCGACCGCATCCACCGGCGGGGCGTAGGGGAGTTCCACGGCCGACTCCCGAGCACGTTCGGGCAGGTGTGTCGTCGCGTCGTGGAGGAGGCGCAGGCGGCGGGGAAGCGCGACGGCGTGCCCCTCGCGCAGCAAGACGACCTCGTCGGAACCGATGGTCCCTCCCCGGGCCGCCAACCCGAGGGCCAGCGTCGTCTTGCCCGTGCCGGGCGGACCAGCGATCAGGATGCGTGTGCCCCGGAGATCCACCTGCGCCGCGCGGATCCCGACCCATCCCTCGGCCGAGGCCCGGTCCATCATCGTGCGGTGCACCATCGCGTAGGCGTGCTCCGCGCGGGCCCACGCCGAGTCGAACTCCTGGCGTCGCACCCCCGCGCGGTCGCTCACCCGCAGGCCGAAGCCGGGCAGGGCGGCGAGCCCGCGCCTGGTCGGCGCTCACGCGGTACGCGAGCGGGCAGGGCGCCCTCGTCTTGTCAGGAGTGGTGGTCGAGAACGATGAGGAGCGCTGGCTGCTGGCCCGCTCGGAGGAGGCGACGACCGCCCACGTGCTCCACGCCTTGGAGGAGCACGGCTGGTTCGTGAGCAGCGAGGCGGGTCTGCTGTGGTCGGAGGGCAGGTGCGTGGGCGTCCCCTCCCGCAGGCACGGCGATTGCCCGCACGCGCACGCGCGTCCCCGCCCGCTGACCGGAGTGGTGTTCGGGGCAGGCTCGGGGATGCCTACCGGCTTGCCCACGGCCAGACTGGAGGGTCGCAGCGCGGAGGAAGCCGTGGCCTCTCTCGTGCAGCCGGGTGGTGCGCGGTCGGTTGAGGCGGTCGCCTCACTCGTCCGAGACGCGCAGGTCCACGCCGTGATCGGCGCAGGGGCTGACGCCGCCGCCACCATCGTCGGTGTGATGGGAGCCAGGTAGTAACAGACCCTCCCCCAGACGCGGGGGCCGTGGTTGTCTCGAAGACATGCACGGAGCAGTCATTCACGCCCCCGGGGACGTTCGCTACGAGGAACGTCCCGACCCCACCATCCTCGAACCCACCGACGCCCTCGTCCGGACCGTCGCCGCCTGCGTCTGCGGGTCGGACCTGTGGCGCTACCGGGGCATCTCCCCGGTGAACCAGCCGACGCCGATCGGCCACGAGTTCTGCGGCATCGTCGAGTCCGTCGGCGAGGCGGTCACCACCGTCAAGCCCGGCGATTTCGTCGTCGGCGGCTTCAACCCGTCCGACAACGCCTGCCCGGTCTGCCGCAAGGGAGCCCAGGCGAACTGCCAGCACGGCGCCCACTACGACGGCGCCCAGGCCGACCGGATCCGCATCCCGTGGGCCGACGGCACCCTCGTGGCCACCCCGTCGATGCCGGACGACGACCTGATCCCCAGCCTCTTGGCCCTCTCCGACGTCATGTGCACCGGCTGGCACGCCGCCGTGAGCGCCGGGGTCGGGCCGGGCAGCAGCGTCGCGGTCGTCGGTGACGGCGCTGTCGGACTGTGCGCCGTGCTGGCCTCGGTCCAACTCGGCGCGACCACCGTCATCGCGATGAGCCGGCACGAGGCCCGCCAGCAGGTCGCCCGCGAGTTCGGTGCGACCCACATCGTCACCGAACGCGACGAGGCGGGCATCGCCGCGATCCGGGATCTCACCGACGGCATCGGCGCCGACTGCGTCCTCGAATGCGTGGGCACCGAGGGCGCGCGGCACCAGGCCATCGGGTCGGTGCGCGACGGCGGCAACGTCGGCCTGGTCGGCGTCCCGCACGGCGACCTGCCGGTCAACGACCTGTTCTGGCGCAACGTCGGCGTCAAGGGCGGCCCCGCCCACTGCCGCGCGTACCTGCCGCACCTCATGGACCTGGTGTGGAGCAAGGCGATCAACCCGGGCCGCGTGTTCGATCTGGACCTGCCGCTGTCGCAGATCGGCGAGGCCTACGCGGCCATGGACGAGCGGCGCGCCATCAAGTCGCTGGTGCGCCCCTGATGCGGCCACGCGGCATCGCGGGGTCGGACGTCGGCCGGGGCCCGCACGGGGGCGCACCAGCGGCGTCCCTGGTCGCTCCCGGCTCGGTGTTCGCGCCCCTGCGGGGCCGCGTGTTCCGCTGGCTGTGGATCGGCCTGCTGGCCGGCAGCGTCGGGTCGTTGGCGCAGACCGTCGGCGCTCAGTGGCTGTTCATCGACGACCCGGACGCCGCCACGATCGTGTCGCTCGTCGCGGCCGCCAACGCCCTGCCGATGATGCTCTTCGCGCTGCCCGCGGGGGCGTTGTCGGACGCGTTCGACCGCCGCTACCTGCTGATCGGCGTCCAGGTGTACGCCATCACGGTGTCGCTGCTGCTGGCCGTGCTGAGCTGGTTCGGGCTGGTGCCCCCACTCCTGCTGCTGCTGTTCACGTTCGCCATCGGCCTCATCGGGGCGGTCCAACTGCCGGCGTGGCAGCCGCTCATGACCGAGTTGGTTCCGCGCGAGCAGTTCGCGGCGGCGACCCGGCTCGACATGGTGAACGTCAACGGCGCCCGTGCCCTCGGGCCCGCCCTCGCGGGCGTCGTCATCGCCTCGCTCGGCGTCCCCGCGGTGTTCGTCATGAACGCGGTGTGCGCGTTGGCGCTCCTGGTCGTCCTGCTGGCGTGGCGCCGGCCGCGCATGACATTCCCGGCCAGAGAACGGTTCCTCCCCGCCGTGGCTGCGGGCGCGCGCTACGTGCGCCACGAGCCCGTCGTCCGGCTGATCCTGACCAGGCTCGCCGTGTTCGTGGTGCCCGCCACCGCGTTGTGGGCGCTCCTGCCGCTCATCGCGAGCCGTCAGCTCGGCCTGGGCTCGGCCGGGTACGGCGTCATGTTCGGGGCCCTGGGGGTCGGGGCGATCCTCGGCGCCCTCCTGCTCGGCAGGATCCGGCGGTGGCTGAGCGCCCACTCCCTGCTCACGGTCGCCTCCGTCACGTACGGGGTGGCGTTCGGGGCGCTGGCCTTCGTGCCGGACGCCGTCGCGGGGGTGCCCGTCCTCGTCGTGGCGGGGGCCTGCTGGACGGCGGTGGCCGCCACGCTCAACGCCGAGCTCCAGTTGTTCCTGCCGGGGTGGGTGCGGGCGCGCGCGATCGCCATCTACCTCATGACGTTCACGGGCGCCCAGGCGCTCGCCTCCCCGTTGTGGGGCGTCCTCACGCAGGTGACGAGCCTGCGGCTCGCGATCGGCGTCGCGGCGGCGTTGGTGGTGGGCGGCGGACTGGCGGGGCTGTTGCTCCGGATCCCCGACAGCAGCCACCTCGACCGGACGCCCGCCGACTTCTGGGACGAGGCGGCCGTCGTGCTCGAGCCTGGTCGCGACGCTGGCCCCGTGCGGGTGTCGGTGTCCTACCAGGTGCCCGACGAGGCCCTGGCGGGGTGGCAGGAGGCGATGGCGGCGATGCGCCGTTCCCGCCAGCGTAGCGGGGCCAGCCGGTGGGAGCTGTACCGGGTGGGGGAGCAGCCCGGGATCTACGTCGAGCACTTCACCGTGCCCTCCTGGGCGGAGCACCAGCGTCAGCACGCCGGCCGGCTGACGGTCGAGGACCGGTCCATCGAGGAGCACGCCCAGTCCTTCATCACGCAACCGGCGACCACGGTGCACCTGCTGCCCGTGGAGCCACGACCTTCGATGCAGCAAGGAGAACCCCATGTCCAACGCCCCTGACCCGACCGCGACGCTCCGTCGCCTGTTCGGCGACGACCCGGTCCTGAGCCCCACCACCGACCCCGACCTGGCCTACTACTTCGGGCGGTTCGCCCTCGACGAGGTGCCCGCCCACGGCGAGGTGGACGAACACACCCGGCTGCTGGCCGTGCTCGCCGCGCTGATCGCCACCACCGGCCGCCACGCCTATCGAGCGATGCTGGCGTCCGCCCTGGACGCCGGGGTGAGC
Source organism: Propioniciclava sp. (assembly GCF_036744435.1). Taxonomy (NCBI): domain Bacteria; kingdom Bacillati; phylum Actinomycetota; class Actinomycetes; order Propionibacteriales; family Propionibacteriaceae; genus Propioniciclava; species Propioniciclava sp. The sequence goes on from NZ_DAIOIA010000127.1 coordinate 5,761, forward strand.
CCGGCGGAAGCCAAGGAGGTGACCTACCACGCCGTCGACTATCTGGGCTACGGCAAGGCCGCCGACTTCGTCCGCATCACCAATGAGGTGTTGCTGGAACGCGGCGTGGCGCTGCCGCTCCCGTCGCAGTCCACCACCACGCCGCAGACGCGGTTCGAGCGGGGCTGGGACGCCCAGGCGGCGATCATCGGAGCGGAGCGGCTGGCGTCCCTGCACGCCGACGCGCTGCCGGACGAACGCCACCTGCAGGACTGGCTGACCGCCAACTGCTTCGGCGACAACTACACCCGCGGCGGCATCGACCTGGCGACCCGGGAGCTGCTGACGTTCGTGCTGCTCGTCGCCCACGGTGGCTGCGACCCGCAGGTCCGGTCGCACGTCGCGGGCAACGCCCGCGTCGGCAACGGCCGGGCGCGGCTCCTGGTCGTGGTGAGCCAACTGCTGCCCTACATCGGCTACCCCCGCACGCTCAACGGCGTGGCGGCCATCGACGCCGTCCTACCCGCCTCGGGTGAGGGGGAGCAGGCATGAGCGCGCTGAGTGTTCTGGTCGTCGGCGCCACCGGCAGCGTCGGACGGCACGTCGTGGACGCCGCCGTCGCCGCCGGGCATCGGGTTCGCGCCCTCGTGCGTGACCCGGCACGTGCCGTCGGGTTCCCCGCGTCGGTCGAGATGGTGGTCGGCGACGTCACGCGTCCCGACACCCTGGGCCCGGCCGTCGACGGCATCGAGGGCCTGGTCGTCACGCTGGGCACCGATGGGGAAGGCAAGACCGGCGCCCGCACCGTCGACTACGAGGGGGTGCGGCACCTGCTGGCGGCCATCGGCGACCGGCCGGTCCGCGTCGCCTTGATGACCGCCATCGGCGTCACCGTGCGGGAAGGCCAGTACAACCAGACCACCGAAGCGCACGACTGGAAGCGGCGCTCCGAGCGGCTGGTGCGCGCCAGCGGCCAGGAGTACACAATCGTGCGCCCGGGATGGTTCGACTACAACACTCCGGAGCAGCATCACCTGGTGTTCCTGCAGGGCGACCGGCGCACCAGCGGAACCCCCGCCGACGGCGTCATCGCCCGCGCGCAGATCGCCCAGGTGCTAGTCGGCTCGCTGACCAGCGCGGACGCCCGCCACAAGACGCTCGAACTGGTCGCCGAAAATGGCCCCGCCCAGCCCGACCTCGACCCGCTGTTCGCAGCCTTGGACGCCGATCCGCCAGGCTCCCTCGACGGCGTCCACGACCGACCCAACCAGCCCCTGGACGCGGAACCGGCGTCCGTCCACGGCGACCTCGCCGCCCTCCGCGGCGTTCTCGTCGAACCATCCCAGCACAACCATCACGAGAAGGACCTGACATGAAGCAACGAACCCTGGGAACCAACCTGACCGTGTCCGAGATCGGCTTGGGCTGCATGAGCCTGACCGGCGCCTACGGCACCACTGCCCAGACCCCGCGCGCCGAGGCGATCGCCCTCATTCGCAAGGCCGTCGAACTCGGCGTCACCTTCTTCGACACCGCCGAGGTGTACGGCCCGTTCGCCAACGAGGACATCGTCGGCGAAGCGCTCGAGCCGGTGCGCGATCAGGTGAAGATCGCCACCAAGTTCGGATTCGCGTTCGAGGAGAACGGCGTTCCCGGCGGCGGCGTGTGCAGCCGCCCCGAGAGCATCCGGCGCGCCGTCGACCACTCGCTGCGTCGGCTGCGCACCGACCACATCGACCTGTACTACCAGCACCGCGTCGACACCAGCGTCCCGATCGAGGACGTGGCGGGCACGGTGAAGGAGCTGATCGAGGCGGGCAAGGTGCTGAACTTCGGCCTGTCCGAGGCGGTCGCGGGCACCATCCGGCGGGCGCACGCCGTCCAGCCGGTCACCGCGGTGCAGAGCGAGTACTCGATGTGGTGGCGTGAGCGCGAGAACGACACCATCCCGGTCCTCGCCGAGCTCGGCATCGGTCTGGTGCCCTACAGCCCGCTCGGCAAGGGGTTCCTCACCGGTGCGATCAACGCGTCGACCACGTTCGAGGCGTCCGACATGCGCGCCCGCACGCCCCGGTTCCAGGGCGACGCGCTGGCGGGCAACCTGCGGCTGGTCGACACCTTGAACGAGCTGTCTGCCGAAGTGGGCGCCACGCCGGCCCAGTTGGCGTTGGTGTGGCTGCTGAACCAGCAGCCGTGGATCGTCCCGATCCCGGGCACCAAGCGGGTCGAGCGGCTCGCCGAGAACATGGGTGCCGCGGACGTCGAACTCTCCGACGATCAGCTCGCCCGGCTGCGTCAGGCCGCCGACGAGGTCGCCATCGTCGGGGCCCGCTACCCCGAGGAGAACGACCGCATGACCAACCTGGAGGCCCCGCTGCCCAGCTAG
>NZ_DAIOIA010000128.1:0-8103 GCF_036744435.1 Propioniciclava sp.
CATCGTGACGCGCAGGGCGTCGCGGGTGAAACGCTCCTCGGAGACAGGGTCGGTGGCGAACGGGTGGACCAGCGTCCGCACGAGCGTCGCCACCCCGGGGCTGGAGTGTGCTTGGGCGTCCAGCCCGGCCAGCAGGGCCGCGCGGTCGTGCGGGTCGGCGTCGGGACCGCCGCTGTCACGGTCATCGCCGAACGCGACGGACCCGATGACCTGGTTGAACATCACCGCATAGGCGAATCCGGCGCGGTCCCCGAACCCTGCTCGGGCCAGGGCCGCCATGCCTGCGTCCGCGATGGGGGCGGTCTCGGAAAGGGCCGGGCCGCGCATCATGAACCAGCGCGCCACGCCGGGATAGCCACGCAAGGTGTCCCGGACGCCCAGCAGGGTCTCCTCGAACCACACCCGCCAGTCCAGATCGGGATCCACGAGGGGAAACTGCACCGTCAGCCCGCCGATGACCCGCCGCACGACCGCGGCACGGTCCCCCACGTGGTGGTAGATCGACGACGGCGCGACCCCCAGCCGCGCGGACAGGTCACGAATGGACCAGCCATCCAAGCCCACCTCGCGGGTGAGTTCGGTCGCCGCGTCGATAACGCGCTCGGGCGTAAGCCCCTTGTGCCCTGAGCCGATGCGCGCCATCCCTCCACTCTCGCACGCTCACGGCCCTCACGGACGCCTCCCACACCACGGGCGAGGGCCCTCAGGCCGCTAGGCTGCCCACGAGCACCGGCAGCGGCGCCGGGGCTCTCGACGTCGGGAGACCACCATGGCGGGACGACTCACGGCACGCGCCTTCCTCGACGCCGTCCTGGATCCCGGCAGTTGGGTGAGCTGGGACGCCCCCATCCGGTTCCGCGCGGAGGCTGCGCGGGAGTATCGCGAGGCACTCGCGCGGGCCCGCTCCGAGACGGGCGAGGACGAGGCGGTGATCACCGGGCAGGGCCGGATCGGCGGGCACCCGGTGGCGCTGATCGTCAGCGAGTTCGGCTTCCTGGGCGGCTCGATCGGGGTGGACGCCGCTGATCGGGTCGAGGCGGCGATCCGGCGGGCCACGCACGAGCGGCTGCCCTTGCTGGCCGCCCCGGCGTCCGGGGGCACGCGCATGCAGGAAGGCACCCTCGCGTTCGTGCAGATGGTCCGGATCACGGCGGCGATCGTCGATCACAAGGAGTGGGGAGTCCCCTACCTCGTCTACGCCCGGCATCCGACGACGGGCGGGGTGTTCGCCTCCTGGGCGTCCCTGGGGCACGTGACCATCGGCGAGCCCGGCGCGCTGCTGGGGTTCCTGGGGCCCGGGGTCTACCAAGCGTTGCACGGGGTCGCGTTCCCGCCCGGCATCCAGCGCGCCGAGAACCTGCTGCGCCACGGGCTGATCGACGACGTCGTCGCCCCCGACGCGTTGGCCGCGCACCTGGCGGGCATCCTCGACATCCTGGCGACCCCCGCCGGTGCAAGCTCGGCGTCGGAGCCCCACGGGCGTCTGCTGCCCGATGCCGCGCCCATGCGCCCCGTCGGGGACGCCTGGGACTCGGTGCTGCGCACCCGCGAGCCGGGACGCTTCGGCCTGGAGTCGCTGATCGCCAAGGCCGCCACCGGGTTCGTCCCCTTGCTGGGCACCGTCGTGGACGCCCGGCATTCCGGCCTGGTGGTGGCGCTGGCCCGCCTCGGCGGCATGTCGTGCGTCATCGTCGGGCAGGAACGCGACTCCCAGCGCGAGCACACCCCGCTGGGGCCCGACGAACTGCGCGCCGCCCGGCGCGGCTTCCGGCTGGCGGGTGAGCTGTCGCTGCCGCTGATCACGGTCATCGACACCCCGGGCGCGATCCTGTCCGCCGAGGCCGAGGAGGGTGGGCTGGGCGCCGAGATTGCCCGCTGCCTGGCCGACCTGCTGGCCTCCCCCGCCCCGCTGGTGTCGCTGTTGCTGGGCGAGGGCACCGGCGGTGGGGCGCTGGCGCTGCTGCCCGCCGACCGCGTCCTGGCCACCGAGCACGCCTGGCTCGCTCCCCTGCCACCCGAAGGCGCGAGCGCGATCACCCACCACGGCGACACCTCGTTCGCGGCCACCTCGGCGAACGCCCAGGGCATCACCGCATGGGACCTGCGCGACGCCGGGATCGTGGACGCGATCATCCCCGATGACCCCGATCACGACCGGTTCGCCGCCACCCTCGCGGCGGCGCTGGCCGACCAGGCGGCGCAGGCGTCCGCCGTGGCACCACGCGAGCGCATCGCCCAGCGACCTCGCCGCTACGGCCACTCTCGCTGAGGATTCGTTCCACTCCAAGGGGCCGATGCCGGTGGCGGGCCCAGCAGTCGCCCGTCCGTCGACGGGGCCCCGACGCCACACCAGCCACCTCGCAGAGCCGCAGCGCCGCGCGAAAAGACCTTATTTGACGAGCATGTAACAGCTTCTCGCGAGGGGGTTGGCGTGCAAACGTTTGCATGTCAGAGTCCGCCGAAAGTGACCCGCAGCGAAGCGGGTCGAACCTGGCAGAGGGGGACACCATGGGCACACTGGATTGGGTGGTCATCGCCGGATACTTCCTGGTGATGGTCTGGATCGGCTGGTGGTCGAAGCGGCGTATCAAGAACGCGTCCGACTTCTTCGTGGCGGGCGGCAAGGTGCCCTGGTGGCTGGTGGGCATCTCCCACCACATGTCCGGCTACTCGGCGGCCGTCTTCGTCGGCTACGCCGCGCTGGCCTACACCACCGGCTTCGCCGTCTACGTGTGGTGGGCGCTGTCGATCACGGCGGCCTGCGTCATCGGCACCATCTTCTTCGCCCCCCGCTGGCCGCGCCTGCGGCAGCGGCTGGGCATCATCTCGCCGCTGGAGTACCTGGCGACCCGCTTCAACGTGGCCACCGAGCAGTTGCTCGCCTGGTCCGGCGCGCTGCTGAAGATCTTCGACGTGGCCGCCAAGTGGACCGCCTCGGCGATCCTGCTCAACGTGTTCGCGGGCGTCCCGATGGTGTGGGGCATCCTGCTGGTCGGCGGCGTCACCATGTTCTACTCCACCATCGGCGGCATCTGGGCCGACGTCCTGACCGACTTCGGGCAGTTCGTCATCCAGTTCGTCGCGGCGATCGCCCTGGCCATCGCCGTCATGATGCGCCTCGACGGCATCGCCACCCCGATCACCATGTGGCAGCAACTCCCACCCGACCATGCGCTGCCGTTCAACGGGACGCTGACGCTGGGCTTCTTCACCGCCTACATCGTCATCGCGACGCTGTCCTACAACGGCGGCACCTGGAACCTGGCCATGCGGATGATCGCCACCGAGAACGGCCGCGCCGCACAGCGCTCCCTGATCCTGTCCGGGGCCCTGTACCTGATCTGGCCCCTGGTGCTGTTCTTCCCGATGTGGGCCGCGCCGCTGATCCTGCCGGATCTCGCCCAGCCCGATCAGTCCTACGCGCTGCTGGCGACTCAGTTGCTGCCCCAGGGCCTCATCGGCCTGGTGCTGGCCGGCATGTTCGCCCACACCATGGCCATGACCTCGTCGGACTCCAACGCCATCGCGTCGGTCGTGGTCCGCGACATCATCCCGCAATTCCGCAAGGGCAAGTCGTTCCTGCCGGAGAAGAGCGAACTGTTCTTCAGCCGCCTGATCACGTTCTTGTTCATCACCTTCTCGATGATCATCGCGCTGACCTCGGACAGCTTCGGCGGCGTCCTGGGACTGCTCATCTTGTGGTTCGGCGCCCTGGTGGGCCCGGTCGCGGTGCCGATGCTGTTCGGCATGCTGCCCGCATTCCGTCGCTCCGGCTCCTCCGCGGCGCTCATCTCCACCGCGGGCGGCCTGCTCATGTTCGCGCTGAACCGCTGGGCGATCGCCGACTGGGTCAAGACGCTCGGCGACAACTCCCAGGCGTGGACCGTCGCGACACCGGTGCTGGTCTCCATCGTCCTGTTCGTCGGGATCGGCTTCCTCAAGCCGGAGAACACCCCGGAGACGGACGCGCTGATCGACTCGCTGTCCACCGATCTGCCCGAGGACGCCGACGCCGAGGGTGCGGCGGCATGACGCAGCAGCATCGTTGGGCCTCTCACCTGGTGGAGGACGTCCTCCCCTGGTGGGAGGCCCACGGGGCCGACGACGCGCGCGGCGGCGTCCGGACCGGCTTCGACAACGACGGCGTCCTCGTCTCCTCCGATCGATTCACCTGGTCACAGGGACGCTGGGCGTGGCTGGCCGGGGAACTGGCCGACGAGGCGGACGCCGGCCGCCTCCCCGTGGACGCCGCCACCTGGCGGCGCCGCTGCCTCGACACGTGCGCCCGGATGATCGCCGAAGCGGTGCGTCCCGACGGGCGCACCCACTTCCGGGTCACCGAGACGGGCGAGCCCGTGACCGACGCCGCCGGGGAAAGCGCCACCAGCGTGTTCGCCGACCTGTTCGTCGTGCTGGGACTCTCCGCGGGCCTGCGGCAGCTTCCGGCGGGCGATCCCCGCCGCGGGGCCTGGCTGGCTGCGGCGACCCGCATCCTGACGACGGCCCGCGACGCGCTCGCCGCTCGCACGGCCGTCAGCGAGCCCTACCCGGTTCCCGAGGGGTTCACCGACCTGGCCGGGCCGATGACGCTGCTGCACGTCTCCGCCGAACTGCTCCGCACCCCCGAGCACCCGCCGATGGCCCGCGAGGTCCGCGACGGGGCGGGGGGCCAGGTGGAGCGGGTGCATCTGGTCGACGGGTTGTGGCGGGAGTTCGCCCCGCTGCGCGACGGGCTCGACGACACGCTCCTGGCCCGGCACGTCACTCCCGGTCACCTCCTGGAGTTGTTGTGGATGATCGAGCACGCGAGCGAACAGGATCCGGGCTTCGGCGTCCTGACCGCGCGGGCCCGCCTCGCCTACGCCGAGCGGGCGGCCAGCCTCGGCTGGGACGCCGACCTGGGCGGGGTGCTGCGCTACGTCGACCGCGACGGCGGCGTCCCGCACGGCCGAACCGTCGCGGGCTCGCCGTATGAGGCGCTGGTGCGCGACACGTGGGACACCAAACTGTGGTGGGTCCACGCCGAGGCGCTGTACGCGCTCACCCGCTACGCACCCCACAGCCCGGCGCTCGCGGACGCGGCGGCTCGCGTCCAGGAGTGGACGATGCGCGTCTTCCCCGAACCGGGCGGCGAGTGGCTGCAGATCTGCGACCGGGCAGGCGTCCCGCTCAACCGTGTCGTGGCGCTGCCGGTGAAAGATCCGTTCCACATCGCCCGCGCCCTCATCTTCATGAACCGGCTCACGGCCTGAGCCTGCACCCACGAAAGGAAAACCCATGAGCACGCATCCCCTGGACGTCACCGTCCACCCGTCGCTGGAGGATCTCGGCGAGGTGACCGCCGCGAGAGCTGCCGCGGCCATCAACGCCGCGATCGCCGACCACGGCTCCGCCCGCGTCATGCTGGCGGCCGCGCCCAGCCAGACGCCGACGCTGACCGCCTTGGCGCGAGCAGACGTCGACTTCGACCGCGTGACGTTCTTCCACATGGACGACTACCTGGGCTTGGCCCCCGACGCCCCGCAGGGGTTCGGGAACTGGCTGGTGTCGCACTTCTTCGACCTGGCCCCCGGGACGCCCACCTTCCACCGGCTCGACCCCGGCGCACCGGGTGAGCAGGCGGCATCGGACTACGCGGCCCTGATGGGCGAGGAGCCCTTCGACGTCACCTTGTGCGGCCTGGGCGTCAACGCGCACCTGGCGTTCAACGATCCGCCCGCGGACTTCGCCGAACCGCGAGCCGTCCGGGTGGTCGACCTCACGGTCGCCTCCCGGCAGCAGCAGGTTGACGAGGGGCATTTCCCCAGCCTGGATGCGGTGCCCGAGCATGCGCTGACCGTCACGATCCCGCGGCTGCTGAACGCGTCGGTGGTGATCTGCTCGGTGCTGGGGGCGGCCAAGAAGGACGCCGTCGCGGCCACGATCGCCTCCGATCCCACCCCGGACATCCCGGGGACGGCGCTGAAGCTGCACCCGGCCGCCGAACTGCACGTCGACCGTGAGGCGGCTGGCGCATGAGCGATCTCGGACGGGAGTACTTCGCGGCCACCACCGGCCTGATGCAGCAGATCCTCGACACCGAGCCGGACGCCGTCGCGGCCGTCGCCGACACCCTGGCCGACCAGATCGAGGCCGACCGGCTCGTACACGTGTACGGCCCCGGCGGGCACTCCAACCTGGCCAGCCAGGAGGTGTTCTTCCGGGCCGGGGGCCTGATGCACGTCTCGGCGATCCTCGACGAGGGCACCCTGCTCTCCTCGGGGGCGCTGCGGTCCATGGCGATCGAACGCACCCCCGGGTACGGCCGCATCGTGATCGACGACGCCTCCCTGGGTGCCGACGACGTGTTGATCCTGGTCAATGCCTACGGGATCAACGCCGCCCTGATCGACGCCGCGCTGCGGGCTCGCGAGCTGGGCGTGACGACCATCGGGGTGTCGTCCCGGGAGCACGCCGATGCCACCGCGCCCGATCATCCCGCGCGGCACCCCTCGGGCAAGAACCTGCACGAGGTGGTCGACCTGCACGTGAACACCCACGTGCCCATCGGGGACGCCCTGATCCAGGTGGAGGGTGCGCTGGAGAAGTCGGGCGCCAGTTCGACGTTCGCCAACTCGTTCACCCTGAACTGGATCATGCTGGAGACCCTGCAGCGGCTGGCGGACCGCGGCGTCGAGGTGCCGATGTGGCGCAGCGGCAACGCGCCGGGCGGCGATGAGGCCAATCAGCGCTTCATCGCCCGGTTCAAGGGGCGGGTCCGGTGTCTGTGATCGAGGGGCGGGATCCGGCCACCGGGCAGGTCCTGCGCGCCGAGGTGGACGGCGAGCGCATCATCGCCGTCCACCGGCTCGCCGCCCGCGATCCCGGCCTGCCGTGGCTGATCCCGGGGCTGATCGACCTGCAGGTCAACGGCTATGGCGGCTTCGACGTCAACGGCGCCGAAGCCTCCCCGGACGCGGTGGCGAGTATCACGCACATCCTCGCCGGGCGCGGGGTCACCAGCTGGGTACCGACGATCATCACCGGCACCGAAGAGGCGATCACGGCGTCCCTGCGGGCCGTCGCGGACGCCCGGCGCGCCGACCCGGTCGTCGCCGCGGCGATCCCGTTCGCGCACGTCGAGGGACCCTTCCTTTCTGGGGAGGACGGGCCGCGCGGAGCGCACGACCTGGCGCAGATCCGCCCGGTGGACGCCGCCGAGGTGGCCCGCTGGGCCGGCCACGGCCCGCTGGGCTACGTGACCGTCTCCCCGCACACCGAGGGGGCACCCGCGCAGATCGCGGCCATCGTGGCGTCCGGCGTGCGGGTCGCGCTCGGCCACACCCACGCCAGCCCGGGGCAACTCCAGGCGGCCGCCGACGCGGGCGCGACCCTGTCCACGCACCTGGGCAACGGCATCTTCGCGACGCTGCCCCGGCACCCGAACCCGATCTGGACGCAACTGGCCGACGACCGGCTCACCGCCGGGCTGATCGGCGACGGTCACCACCTGCCCGCCGACACGCTGACGGCGATGGCGCGAGCGAAGGGCCCGGGCCGCTCGTTCCTGGCCTCGGACTCGGTCGCCCTGGCCGGGTCCGCCCCGGGCCGCTACCACCAGCCGGTCGGCGGCGACGTCGAACTCCACCCGGACGGCCGCCTCACGATGGCGGACAGCCCGCTGCTGGCCGGGTCGGGGGTCAACCTCGCCGAGGTCGTCGCGTTCGTGCTCACCCACACCCCGCTCGGGCTGCCGACGGTGGTGGAGATGGCGTGCGCGACACCCGCCCGGATCATCGGGGACGCCCGCATCGGACGCGTCCAGGCGGGAGCGCGGGCTGATCTGGTGCTGCTGGATGAGCAGGGCCGCGTCGTCGACGTGCTGCGGCAGGGGGCGCGGCCGTGAGCGTCCGCGTCGGTGCTGCCGTGGCCGAGGTGCCGGTCCCGGCCGGGACGCCGCTGGGCGGCTTCGCCGGGCGGCTGTCGGCCAGCACCGGCGTGCACGATCCCACCACGGTCCGCGCCCTGGTGATCGACGGCGTCGGCGTCGTGTCGGTGGACGTCTGCGTCCTGCACGAGGACACCTGCGCGGCGATCCGGGAGGCATCCGGGCTGGCGGACGTC
>NZ_DAIOIA010000129.1:0-8007 GCF_036744435.1 Propioniciclava sp.
GCTACGTCGTCACCATCAACGAGCCGAACATGGTGGCCGTCATGGCGGCCGTCCGGGCCGGGCAGGGGGCATTGGAGACGGGCCTGGGGGGCGGGTTGCCCACCCCGCTGCAGCCCACCGTGGACGCGCTCACGGCGGTGCATCGCGCGACGCGCGACTACCTCCATGCGCACCATCCCCACCTGCGGGTGGGGTGGACCGTCGCCAATCAGGTCGTGCAGGCGCTGCCCGGCGGCGAGGCCGGGGCGAACGCCTACCGCGAGGCGATCGAGGACCAGTTCCTGCGGGTCTCGCGCGAGGACGACTTCGTGGGCGTGCAGTCCTACACCCGCAACCGGGTCGGGCCGTCCGGGGTGCTCCCCGTCCCCGAGGACGCTCCCACGACGCTCACCGGCTGGGAGTACTACCCGGCTTCGCTGGGGGAGGCGGTGCGGCACACCGCCGAGGTGGTCGGCCACGACGTCCCGGTGCTGGTGACCGAGAACGGCATCGCGACGGCCGACGACGACCAGCGGATCGCCTACACGCAGGGTGCGCTCGCGGGCCTGGGCGCGGCGGTCGCCGACGGCATCGACGTGCGCGGCTACCTGCACTGGTCACTGCTCGACAACTACGAATGGGGCAGCTATCGGCCGACGTTCGGTCTGATCGCCGTGGATCGGCGCACCTTCGCCCGGACGCCGAAGCGCTCGCTGGGCTGGCTGGGGGAGTGGGCGCGGGCCGGTCGGTTCCCGCGCGCGTGAGGCACGCTGCCTAGAATCCCGGGCATGCGCGCCTACAACCTCGTCTTCGTGACCTCTGCCGACGCCGTCCCGGCCGCCCCGCTGCCGCTGCGGGAGGGCGAGCCGTCCCGGCCGTGGGGGTGGTGGGGTGAGCTGGGCCCCGGGATCCGCCCCTCGATGTGGCCGCTGAGCTCGCTCACCGGGTTGCCGATGCGTCACTTGTTCACGCTCCGGCTGCCGCAGGAGTATCAGCGACGAGGCCCCGGGTTTCCCGGCATCGCCTTCTTCCGCGGGCACGGCCAGTTCGCGCAGCCGTACGAGCCGGTCGGCGAGGACGACCCGTTCGACGACTACGTGCGCGCCGCCGTGCCGCACCCGCAGCTTGCGTTGCTGGAGGACCTCATCGACCAGCAGTTCGGTCTGATCTGGCTCACCGAGGAAGAGTTGACCGGGGCGCGGCTCCCCCCCCCCCGCCGATGCTCGGCGTCCGGGGGAGCATGTGGCCGACGACGAGGGCCACAACGCCTGGGACGGCCCCGGCTACGCCGCCGACTGGGCGGTCGCGCCCGCGGACATCTACCTCACCGTCCGCGACGACCCGAATACCGGCCTGGCCCCCGAGGGGGAGGGGTATCGCGACCCGTTCGATCTTCCGGTGTGGGACCGGCTCGCAGAGCACGGGGATCACCTGGGGGGTTCGCTGGTGGTGGGGGACGGGATCCCCGAGCCGATGACGCCGTGGTTCCTGCAGGTGCAGCGGGTCGCCGAGTACGCCGACTACGGCAACGGCGAGGCGACGGTCATCGACCTGGAATCCCACGTCTTCTTCATCGGCTGAGCCTGCGACCGCACGCCCCCGGCAGCGAGCGCCCATCTCAAAATAGATAGCCTAGCTAGTAGTTAGCTAGGTGTAGTAAGTTGGGCGTGTGGACAAGGACACGCAGCCCCCGCGAGAGGACGCCAGGCTCTATGACGTCCTGGCGCACGACCCGGCCGCCAGAACCGCCGCGCTCGGTCCCCTCGGGGCCGATGACGTCGACCAGATCTCCGACCTCCTCCAGGCCATGTCCGAACTCCGGGAGGCCGAGCGGATCGCCAGCCAGGCATCCGCCCGCTACATGGAACTCAACGAGACCGACATGCGTGCGTTGCGGTTCCTCATCTTCAGCGAGAAGCGGGGCGTGCCTGTCACCGCGGGCGACCTCGCGAGCCACCTGGGCATCTCCACCGCGTCCACCACGAAACTCCTCGATCGGCTGCAGTCAGGCGGCCACATCACCCGCAATCCCCACCCCACCGACCGGCGTGCCCTGCAGATCAGCGTCACGCCCGAGACCCGGCGCTCCGCCCACGAGACCGTCGGACGCCACCACGCCCGCCGCTACCACACCGCGGCCCGACTGACCCCCGCAGAACGCGACATCGTCATCCGATTCCTGCGCGACATGGCCGACGAGATCGACATCAAGAACGCTGATTGGATCCCCCATGACTGAGCATCTCGGCGAGGCGTCCACCCCTGCCCGCATCGAACCCGACCCGCGACACACGGTCACCGACCTCCTCCTCACCCGCGTCGCGCAGGCCCCCGCGCATCCCGCCTTCCGGGTCCGGACCGGCTACGGACCCACCGGCGAGACGGTCACCGACGTCTCCACCGAGGACTACCGGGCCCTCGTCGTCGCGGTCGCGAAGGGGCTCCTCGCCGCAGGCGTTCGCGCGGGCGACACCATCGGCATCCAGGGGCCCACCGGATACCCGTGGGCCGTCGCCGACCTGGCCTGCCTGTGGGTCGGCGCCGTCGTCGTCCCCATCTTCGACAGCGCGGCCGACGACCAGGTCGGCTACGTCGTCCAGAATGCGCGGATGGCGTGGGCCTTCGCCGGCACCGCCGGGCAGCGCACCACGCTGCAGGCGGCCCTCGGCGGATCCCCCCGCGCGGGCGCCGTCTGGGCGCTCGATTTCACCCCGGCAGGCATGGGCGGGCTCATCGACGCGGGACGCGGGGTGAGCGACGCGCTCCTCGACGAGCGGCGAGCGGCGATCGACCCCGACGCCCCCGCCACCCTCGTCTACACATCCGGCACCGAGGGCCACCCCAAGGGAGTCGTGATCACCCACCGCAACCTGGTCGGGCAGGTCCTCAACATCGGTGCCGAGTACGACGACGTCGTGCACCCGGGCGGACGCACTCTCATCTTCCTGCCGCTCGCGCACGTGCTCGCCCGCGGACTCCAGCTCATCTGCCTGGCCGGGGGCATGACGATCAGCTACGAAGCAGACCCCACGCGTGCGGTCACCGCCCTCGCCACCGTGCATCCCACCTTCCTCGTCGTGGTGCCGCGCGTCCTGCAGAAGATCCGCGAGCGGATCCGCGCCACGGCAACCAGCAAGCGACTCGGATGGCTGTGGCGTCAGGCGGAGCGCACGGCCATCGCCTACGGCAGGGTCCTGCAGGAACCCGGGGAGACCCCCGGCCTCGCGCTGCGGCTGCGTCGCGGGCTCTACGACCGGTTGTTCTTCGCCCGGGTCCGGGCCCTCCTCGGCGGCGACCTCGACTACATCCTGTGCGGCGCGGCGCCGCTCGGCGAGGATCTGGGGCTGCTGTTCCGCGGCATGGGCGTCGAGATCGTCGAAGGGTACGGGCTCACGGAGACCACGGCCCCCCTGACCGGCAACCGGCCCGGCGACAACCGGTGCGGCACCGTCGGACGCCCCGAACCCGGGCACACCGTGCGGATCTCCGCCGAAGGCGAAGTCCTCGCCCGCGGCGTCGGCGTGTCTCCCGGCTACTGGGACGCCGCCGACAACGAAGGAACCTTCGTCGACGGTTTCCTGCGCACCGGCGACCTGGGATCCCTCGACGCGGACGGCAGGCTCACCATCACCGGCCGCCTCAAAGAGGTGATCGTCACCGCCGGCGGCAAGACCATCTCGCCCCAGGGCTGGCAGCGCGACGTCGAGGCCGAACCGCTCGTCGGTCACGCGGTGGTCGTGGGGGAGGGTCGCCCTCACGCGGCGGCGCTGATCTTCCTCGACCGCGACGAACTGGACCGACAAGGCCTCGGTGAGCAGTTCGTCCCTGGGCTGCTGTGGCCCATCACCGAGCCGCGGATCCTCACCCAGCTCGTCCCCGTCTTGGAGCGGGCCAACGCCCGCGTCTCAGGCCCCGAGCAAGTCAAGCGATACGCGGTCTACTCCGCCGATCTGGCCCCGGGCGGGGAACTGGTGACATCGACGATGAAGCTGCGCCGAGCCAAGCTCCTGGCGCAGATGGGGCCCGCCATCGACGACCTCTATGCCCGAGGGCGTGAGCTTCCGGGCTCCGGGCGCGCCCGCAGCTCACGGAAGGACGCCTCATGAACGTGGTCTCGGTGATGAAGAAATTGGCGGTGACCGGCATCGTGCTCGCCCTGGCCGTCGGGGTCGCCTGGGCGGGAGGACAGGGCGGCGCCACCCTCGCGGGCGTCCCCGTGTTCGTCGTCGTGGTGGCGGCGGCCTTCGCCATCCAATGGCTCGCCTACATTCCCGCCCAACTCCTGCACACCGAACGATTCTTCGACGCGACAGGCAGCCTCACCTACCTCGTCATCACGGTGGCACTGCTGACCGGGCTCCCCGACCAGGGGCCGCGCGCCCTCGCCCTGGGGGTCGCCGTGATCGTCTGGGCGGGACGCCTGGGCACGTTCCTGTTCCTGCGCATCCGCACCAGCGGCTCGGACAGCAGATTCGACGCGATCAAACGCTCCCCGCTGCGCTTCTTCAATGTGTGGACCCTGCAGGGTCTATGGGTCACGATCACCGCTTCGGCAGCCTGGATCGCCATGACCTCCACCACGCAGGCGCCCCTCACCTTCTCCTTCTTCGCCGGGGCCGCACTGTGGGCGGCCGGGTTCGTCATCGAGGTGACCGCGGACGCCCAGAAGTCCCGGTTCCGGGCCGATCCCTCCCAACGGAAGGCCTTCATCACCACCGGGTTGTGGTCCTGGTCGCAGCACCCCAACTACTTCGGTGAGATCGTCATGTGGATCGGCGTCGCTCTCGTCGCCTTCCCCAACCTCGCCGGATGGCAGCTCGTCGGCCTGCTGTCGCCCGTCTTCGTCATCGTCCTCCTCACCCGGATCAGCGGCATCCCCCTGCTGCAGCGCAAGGCGGAGGCGACCTGGGGCGAGGACCCCGCCTTCCAGGAATACCGTCGCCGCACGTCCCTGCTGATCCCCATGCCGCCCGGCGTCGCCTCGAAGGCCGGCTGAGCTCACTGCGGGCCGCAGCGCCCCGCCGCTGCGGCCCCACGGCGAACATCCGGCCCGCCGCGCGCTGTTCCCGACGCCGGCACGGTGTCATCATGGAACGCGCCGCGGCGGCCAGGGGGGAAGCCGCGGCCCAGCCGTTCGGCCGGAAGAGCCCGGCCGCGCGGCAGTCGAGATCCGGCTCCCGAGCCGGCACGCCACCACCTCACCCACCCCCCGCGAAAGGCATCCCCATGAGCGACACGGTCCCGCCCGATGACCCCCAGGTGCCCGGCAGGCGTCCCCGCAGGTGGCGGCGCTGGGTGATCGTGACCCTGTCCGTCGTCCTGGTCGCCGTCCTTGGTGTGGGGGGCTTCGCCGCCTGGTCGGTGACCAATGCGCTGTCCGGGATTCCACGCGAGAACCTGATGCCCGACGGGAGCGGTGACACCGCGGCGACCCCGGCCGACCAGACGCCGAATCTCGGTGTCCCGGACGCCGGGTCTGCGAGCGCGAATCCCGACGACGAGGCGGGCACCATCGAGAGCGGCACCGCCGACCCGAACGGAACCCTCAATGCGGGGCGTCCCGACCTGGGTGCCTCCGGCTCGCTGAACTATCTACTCCTCGGCTCGGACTCCCGCGGCAGCGACCAGGGGCGCAGCGACGTCATGATCCTCGCCCACGTCTCCCCGGCGCGGGACAAGGTGTACCTCATCTCCTTCACCCGCGACATGTGGGTCACGATCCCCGGGCGAGGGTCGGCCAAGATCAACGCCGCGTACTCCTATGGGGGAGTCCCGCTGGCGGTGCGGACCGTGGAGAACCTCATCGGCACGCGCATCGACCATGCCGTCAAGATCGACTTCAACGGGTTCGCCGGGCTGACCGACGCGCTGGGCGGCGTCACCGTCAACAACCAGCACGCCACCGAGGGGTATCCCCAAGGGGAGATCACCATCTCCGGGCAGGCCGCACTGGCCTATGTGCGCGACCGCAAGCATGTCCCGGGCGGCGATCTGGGGCGCGCCGAACGGCAGCGCGCGGTCGTCACCGCGATCCTGTCCAAGGTGCTCTCGGCCGACGTGCTGGCCAACCCGGCCAAGTTCAACGATGTCGCGAGTCGTCTGGGCGGCTTCTTCACCGTGGACAGCGGCCTCACCAACGACGTCATCTTCCAGACCGCCACGAGCATGCGGGTGACGGGCGCCGGTGACATCGTCAGCCTGCAGGCGCCGATCGCCGGGTTCGGACGCAGCAACGGCGGCCAGGCAATCAACCTGGTGGACTGGCCCAAGATGAAGGAACTCGCCGATGCGATCCACGCCGGCACGATGAGCTCCTACCGGGGATAACTCATCCCGGGGGCCACCCATCGAGTTCGCCGCGCGGCGGGCGAGTCCCGGGTTGGCCCGTGGGAAGGCGGAGCGACAGGCTGGCGCCGACGCGGATGGACCGCGAACGAAGGAGGCCGAAATGGCAGGCACGCAGGCGGGCTGGTACGACGATGGGACCGGAACCCAGCGCTGGTGGGACGGCCAGGCCTGGACGTCCAACACCCGGCCTCAGGAGCCTGGCCCGGGAGGGCTGGGCGGGTTCGTGGAGCGCATCGCCGCTGAGGCGAACGCCGGGGCCCAGCCGCGTCCGGCAGCGCAGAACGCCAGCTATGTCGTCCTCCAGGTCATCTTGAAGGAGAAGATGTGGGGGACCGGATCGGGCAACCTCACCGAGCTCGAACAGGCCATCAACGCCCAGGCGCGCCTCGGCTACCGGCTGCACACCATCACCACCTCGGCTTCGGGCAGCAAGGGTCTGGGTGGCGGCGACAGGATCCAGGCGACGATGGTGTTCGAGAAGCTGTCCTAGCCGATCGGGTGGGGGCGTGCGACGCCGAGCAGGAGCAGGACCAAGACGAGTTGGACGACCCCCATCCCGCCCCACAGGGCATGTGCCCACACGAAGCTGTCCATCACCAGGCACTCGCCGAAGATCCACCCGATCATCACGACCCCGGCGACGCTGTGCGCGAGCGGTTGCCACTGCGGGGCCCGCCGATGCACCCCGATGGCAGCCCACTGGACGCCGCCGACCACCACACCGAGCAGCAGCGCTGCGACGACGAACTGGCCCGCGAACGGTGTCCCCTCCAAGGCGGCGGCGAACCATTGGGGCACGATCAGCAACTGCACGAACCCGATGAGGGTCGACAGCGCCTGAAAGATCGCCACGCTCACCAGCGCGACGCGAATCGCCTTCATGCAGGCCCTCCCCCTCGGCGTCGGGCTCACCCTAGCGGGCCCGGGGGGAGGGGATCTCTCCATTCGCGGGCGTTGCCCGCGCGCCCCGCGCTCCAGCCCACGTGAGCGCCAAGACGACGGCCGCGAAGAGGGCCAGCAACAGCGTCCAGGGCAGGGCCCCCTGCGCCGCGACGATCCCCGCGATCGCCGTGGCGGCCGCCCCCAGCAGGAACTGCGCAGAACCCAGCAAAGCCGCCGCCTGCCCGGTTCCCCGCTTGGGCGCCGCCATCGCCCGGCCCATCAGTGCGGGTTCGGTCAGTCCGATGCCGAACGCCACCGCGACGATCGCGGCCAGGAATCCCGCGAACGGGGCGTTCGCAACGACCAAGACGGCAGCGCCGAGAGAACCGGCCAGCGCGATCGTCCCGCCCGCCAGGGCGAGCCGCACCGACCCGAACCGGGCAGCAAGGCGGTGCACCGCCAAGGTGGCGAACATCATGGCGACGCCGCACGCGCCGAAGGCCAACCCGAAGGCGCTCGGCGTCAGGCCGAACGCGCCCTGGTAGACGTACGACGAGCCGCCGATGTAGCTGAACAGCAGGCCGAACATGGCGATCAGGGCGACCGCAGGATAAGCGAACCCAGGATTGCGGACGAGATCACGGTAGGTGGCGAAGGTCGCCCCCAGCCGCAGCGGGGACCGTCCACCGGGTGGCAGCGTCTCGGGGAGCAGCGCCAGCACCCCGACGATGAGAACCGCCCCCAGGCCGGTGAGCAACCAGAACACCGAGCGCCACCCGAACGCGACGTCCAGGTAGC